>DASSZQ010000259.1:0-22857 GCA_035702755.1 Solirubrobacteraceae bacterium
GGTCGCGCAGGTCAGCGCCTTTGCGGACGCGCCTGTGTGCTTGCCCCTATGACCGGCGCTCGCCACGGCCGGTCCGGCAACGAATGCCAACGGACACAGACTGAGCGCTGCGCCGATCAGGCAGATACGACGTCTCACTACGACCTCCGTGTTCTGGGGAATGAAGGGCCCTGCCGGCGGCAGACGCCGCCGGTCATCCTGTCCTGCCGCCCGGCCCGGCCCGGCCGCACCGCGCAACCGGGCCGAAGCCGCGAGCGATTGCCCTGCGTCGAGGATCAGCCGATCCGGTTAGCCTGGCGCAGGTCGGCCTGCTTGATGTTCTTCGGCAACGGCACGAAGTCCAGCCGCGGTCCGAACGCCTGACCGGGCCCGAGCGCGTACTTGACGAACTGCTTGAGCAGACCGCCGTTACCCAGCGGATCCGTCGGCCGCAGGATGCAGTACGTGAACGTCGAGATCGGATAGGCGATCTTGGCCCGCCTGGGCGCATTGACGATGTGAATCTCACCGTTGGCCGCCTCGTGCCCGGCCGCCGCCGCGTTGGCGATGTTGCGGAGATTGGGCACCTCGTAGTGGCCGGCCTGGTTCTCGATCGCGGCCGCGGCCATCCGGTGGGCGATCAGGTACGACACGGCGATGTAGGCGATCCCGCCCTGCGTCTGCTGCAGCACGGTGACCATCCCGCCGTTGCCCTGAGCGCCGGGGCCCTTGGGGAACGGCGGCAGGGTGGCCCGGCCGACCCGGGTCCTGAACGGTCGGCTGACCGATGACAGGTAATCGGTGAACGCATAGGAGTCACCGGATCCGTCGGCGCGGTGGATGGGCGTGATCTCCAGGTTGGGGAAATGCTCGCCCCTGTTGAGGCGGGTGATCCGGGGATCGTTCCACCGGCTGATCGTCCCCAGGTAGATGTCAGCGAGCACCGGCCCGGTGAGGTGGAGGCTGTGCACCCCGGGGACGTTCCAGCTGACGCCGGTCGCCGTCAACGCCCAGGGAATCTGATAGCACCCGGTGCAGGGGGTGGTGGAAGCCGACAGCGGGGCGTCGGACCCGCCGAAGTCGACCAGGCCGTTGCCGATGTCCTTCAGCCCGGTGCCTGAGCCGACCGCCTGATAGGTGGGCTGCGGGTTGCCGGTGGACTGCGCCCACGCCGCGGCCCACTCGGCCTCGATCGGCGCCACCAGCGTCGAGCCGGCGCCGGAGAGCGCTGCCGCCGATGCCGAGGCCGTCGAAATCAGGCCAAACAGCGCCCCCGCACTCAACGCTGCGCAGGCGAGACTGGCCAGTCTCTTGGAAACCAAAACGAACGTCCTTTCCCGTTGGAAATGGTGTTGTACGGTGAGCCCGCGGGTCCGCTCCGGTCAGCCGCCCTGTGAGCCGGAGCAAGGATCGCTGGGCAGGTTTGACCAACTGTTGCTCACCTGTAACCAGGATTTGTCATTCCGGTGAACGTCGGTGGCGGCGGCCGAGCCGGAAGAGGGTTTGTGTCTAGGCTGCCCCGGCGTGTCACTGAGGGCAAGCACCAGACTGCGCCTGCCCGCGCTCAGACGCGAGCGCGTGCGGGCGGCCACCGGCCGGGGCGACCGCGTGCTGCTCGGCCTGTGCTCCCTCGCCGGCCTGCTCGCTGCCGGGGTGCTGGCTGAGGTCGTCTACCAGGTCATTGACGGGGCCGGTCCGGCGATCTCCCACTTCGGCCTCGGCTTCCTGGTGCACTCTGCGTGGGCGCCGAGCTTTGGCATCTTCGGCGCCGCGGCCGCGATCTTCGGCACCGCCGTCAGCTCGTTCATGGCGCTGGTGATCGCCGCGCCACTGGGCATCGCGATCGGCCTGTACCTGGCCATGATGGCGCCGCCGCCGGTGCGGGCCGTGGTCGGCCCGCTGGTGGAGATGCTCGCCGCCATCCCCAGCGTCATCGTCGGCTTCTGGGGAGTGGACGTGGTCGCACCGTTCGCGGCGCACCACCTGGAGCCGTTGCTCCACAGCGCCTTGGGCTTCGTCCCCGTCTTCGGTCCGCCTCAGTCGACGGGGTTGAGCGTGTTCGGCGCCGGCCTGGTGCTGACCCTGATGATCCTTCCCATCGTGGCGTCGCTGAGCCGGGACCTGTTCTTGACCGTGCCCGTCGAGTTGAAGGACGGCGCCGCCGCGCTCGGTGCCACCCGGTGGGAGATCATCCGCGGAATCGTGCTGCCGACCACCGCCTCCGGCGTGGCCGCGGCAGTCGTGCTGGGGCTGGGCCGGGCGCTGGGGGAGGCCATCGCCGTTCTGCAGGTCATCGGTGACGGCGCCGGCATCAACACGTCGCTGTTTCTCCCCGGCATCAGCCTGGCCAGCCGGGTCGCCAACGAGTTTCAGACGCCGGATAACCGGCTCGATATTCCGTCGCTGTTCTACCTGGCGCTCATCCTGCTGGTCATCGGCCTCGCCACCAGCCTGCTGGCGCGGGCGATCGCCGGGCGCTTTGACGTGTCGCGAACGCTGGCGCGATGACCGCCGTCGGACATGTGACTGAGCGGCACGCGTCGCTGCCTGACCCGGCGGCGCCGCTGACCGCATCCGGCAACCTGCGGCGCCGGGTGGCGGTCAGCCGGGTCATCACCGCCCTGGCCTCGGCCTCGGCCCTGTTCGCGGTGGCGCTGCTCGCCGACGTCATCTACACCGTCATCCACAACGGCGCTCCGGTGCTGAGCCTGGGCTTTCTCACGCAGAACTCCAACGGGCTGGCCGGCGGTGGGATCGCCAACGCGCTGCTGGGAACGGTCGCGATCGTCGTCTTCGCCGCGGTCATCGCCCTCCCCGTGGGCGTGCTCACCGGCCTCTACCTCACCGAGTTCGCCGGCCCCCGGTCGCGCACCGCCAGCGCCTTGAAGCTTGTGCTCGACCTGCTCCAGGGTCTGCCGACGATCATCGTCGGCGTCGTCGTCTACGGCCTGATCGTCGCCGCCGAGCACCAGGAGACCGGCCTGGCCGGCTCGGTGGCGCTGGCCATCGTGATGCTGCCGATGATCGCCCGCTCCAGCCAGGAGGTCCTGCTGCTGGTGCCCGGCAACCTGCGCGAGGCGGCCGACGCCCTCGGCGTGGAGCGTTGGCGGGCCGTCGTCTCCGTCATCCTTCCCGCCGCGGCCGGCGGGATCGCCACCGGAGCGATCCTGTCGATCGCGCGCGCGGCCGGCGAGACGGCCCCGCTGCTCGTCGTCGACAGCCTCTACAACCCCAACCAGACCCAGCTGATGCTCTTCGGTCACGGCGTTCCCAGCATCCCCATGTACATCTACACCACGTATGACCTTCCCGCCCCGTCCGCGATCGCCCGCGCCTGGGGCGCGGCGCTCGTGCTGCTGTCCTGCATCCTGATGGCCAACGTCGGCGCGCGCCTGCTGCTCGCTCGGTCACAGGCGAGAGTGGGGGCACGATGACCGGCGAGACAGACGCGGGCCACGCTCCGGGAGCGGCGACGCCCGCGGTGGCGGATGCGCCGGTGCCGGGCCGGGTGCGGATTGGCGCACAGCCGGCGCTCGGTGGCGCACGGCCGCCGACGGCGAACGGGGACTCCCCGCAGCTCGCCCGCGAGGCCGTCTTCGACATCCGGGACATGTCCGTTCATTACGGTGACAATCAGGCGCTCGGCTGGACGACGTTGAAGATCTACCGCCACATCGTGACCGCGGTCATCGGCCCGTCCGGGTGTGGCAAGTCAACGTTCGTCCGCAGCCTCAACCGGATGAACGACGCCATTCCCGGATTTCGCGTCGGCGGCCAGGTCCTGTACCACGGTCACGATGTGTACGCACCGGCCACCAACCGCGTCGAGGTCCGCCGGCGCATCGGCATGGTCTTCCAGAAGCCCAACCCGTTTCCCAAGTCGATCTACGACAACGTCGCCTGGGCGCCGCGCAACCTCGGCATGCGCGCCGGCCTGGACGAGCGGGTGGAGCGCGCGCTCACCCAGGCGGCGCTGTGGGACGAGGTCAAGGACCGGCTGAAGTCCAGCGCGCTGGGACTGTCCGGCGGACAGCAGCAGCGGCTGTGCATCGCCCGCGCGATCGCCATCGAACCTGACGTGCTGCTCCTTGACGAGCCCGCCTCGGCCCTGGATCCGATTGCCACCGCGTCCATTGAGGACCTGATGCACACCCTCAAGCACCGCTACACGATCGTCATCGTCACCCACAACATGCAACAGGCGGCGCGGGTGGCCGACCGCACGGCGTTCTTTGGGCTCGACAGCAGCGGCGACCGGCGCGTCGGCACGCTGATCGAGTACGACGACACACAGGTCATCTTCCGGCGCCCGCGCGATCCGCGGACGCGCGACTACGTCACCGGCCAGTTCGGCTAGACGCGACGGCGCGCAACGGCGCGCTACGGCGCGGCGATGGCGTCCGGCGGGACCTGGGCCAACAACGGCTGCCCGCACTGCCAGCAGTACGACGCACCGCTGGAGTGGGGCGCCCCGCAGGATGCGCAGGCGCCGGCCGTGGAGGTCTCCTCCAGGGCCAGGATCCGCTCCACCTCGCCCAGCTCGGCGTCGGCGTCCTGGAGCACGGCGGCCCGCTGCACCAGCAGATCGGTCCGGATGCGGTCCCGGATCGCCATCTCATACACCAGCCCGCCAAGATCGAACTGCAACTCGGCGACGCGGGCCTGGAGCTCGGCGCGCCGGCGCCGGAGGTCAACCGGTCCCTCCGGCTTGGGCAGGGAGTCGGCGAGCAGCGGGGGTGCGGCCGGTGACCCGCTGGGTTGCGTCTTGACGCGCCGGCGCGGGAACCGACCGGCCATCACTGTCCCCCGCCGAAGAAGCTGCCGTTGAACTTGCCGTTCTGACACCCGGCGCTGCCGGACTGACAGGACTGGCCGGTGGTGATGGTCGCGTTCTGCTGTCCCGCGTTGGCACCGAGCACGCCGGAGGCCGCGCTGGAGGCCTTCTGCACCGCCTGCTGGGTGGGCTTGGGCGCAGCGGCGGCCTGCTGGGCCTTCTTGGCCTCGGTCTTCGGCGCCGGGGGGCTGTGCCTGTGGGACTTATGACCGGGCGTCGTCACCGCGGCCGCCGACCCCCCACCGCCGGCGGTGGTCGTGGTGCCGGGGGCGGCGCCAGCGCCCTCCACGGTGATCTGCTGGGCCGGGGCCTTCGCGCTGCTGTTGTGGTTGGCCAGCTGGCCGATCTCCACTCCGACGCCCAGTGCGAGCAGCAGGGTTGCGATCCCGGCGATGAGGGTGGCACCGTAGGAGCCGCGCCGGCGCGCCGGCTCCGGCGCCACGACGGCCGCCGGCGCCGCGGACGGCGGGGTGGTCCGGGTCGTGTCCGCCACGGCGAACCGACTCCTGCCGCGGCGCTCGCCGCAGTGCACGCAGTAGCGCTGGTCGCTGGCCAGCGGCGCGCCGCAGCCGGCACAGCGCTCGCCCATCGCTCCGACGAGCAGCTGGGTGGGCTGCTCGTCTGAGGCCGGGAACGCCGGGGGCGGGACGGGGGCCGGAGCGCCGTGCGCTCGCGTACCGTCGCCCAGCTCGTCCGGATTGTCGCGATGCGTCACCCCCATGTGCGCGGCGGAGGTTATGGGCGCGCGAACTGGGTGGTGTGAACGAGCTGTGACCCGGGCGCGCCGCGTCAGGTGGACACGGGATGGTCACAACCGGCCGGACACGCGCCGGAATACTGACTCACTGTCCGTGGACCCCCCGCGATCATCGCCCCGTGTCATGACCCGGTGCACGACATGTGACGCCGTTCTCGCCCACGACCAGCGCTACTGCGTGCGGTGCGGGGCGCGCCGCGGACCGCTGCCCGCGTACGTGACCGCCATGATCGCCGCCATCCGCGACCGCGGGGGCGCCGCCCGTCCGGTGCCCGCCAGCCAGCCGGCGGCTGACGCGAGCGCCGTCGCCGCCCCGGCCATCCCCCGCCGGACCGGCCCGTGGCTGCCGAGCCCACGTCTCGCCGCCGTGGCGATCATGGGCATGCTGGCATTCGGTGTCGAGTTGGGCGCCGTCGTCGGCGGCACCGGCGTCGTCAGCCTGGCCAGCGCACCCCTGCTGGTGCTGGAGCCGCGCGCGTCATCGCCGGCGCCGGCGACGACCGCGGCTGCCACCAGCGCCCCTCCGTCCTCCGGCGGCGGATCGCACCCCGGCGGTGGCGGCTCGGCCGCCTCCTCCGGTGTCTCCTCCGGCACGTCATCGGCGACGACCACGGCGACGACCACCCCCACCACCGCGATGACCCCCACCACCGCGACCACCCCAACCACCTCCACCACCCCGGCGACCACCAACCCGTACGGCCTTCCGGCGATACGACACGTGTTCGTCATCATGCTCACCGACCAGGGCTACAGCCAGACGTTCGGCTCCACCGATACCTATCTGTCCCACACCCTGCCCAAGCAGGGCAAGCTCATCCAGTTCTACTACGGCGTGACCGGTGGCGAGCTTGCCAACCAAATCGCCCTCATCAGCGGGCAGGGCCCCACGCCGCAGACGGCCGCCGGCTGCCCCACGTTCACCAACATCACCCCGGGCACGGCGGGCAGGCACGGTCAGGTGCTTGGTGACGGGTGCGTCTACCCCCGGTCGACACGGACGCTCGGCGCTCAGATGACGGCCGCTCATCTGACCTGGAAGGCGTACGTCCAGGGGATGGCCACCGGGACGCCCGGGCAGCCGCAGGCGTGCCGCCATCCGGTGATCGGCGGCGCCGATCCGAATCAGACCCCGCAGACGGGTGACACCTACGAGACGTGGCGCGATCCGTTTGTGTACTTCCACTCGGTCATCGACAACCGGACGTGCCGCCACGTCGACGTCGATCTCACCCAGCTGAGCACCGACCTCACGAGTGTCACCACGACGCCCAACCTCTCCTACATCATCCCCGGCCCCTGCGATGACGGCACTGACCAGCCGTGCACTCCGGGCGCCCCCTCCGGGGTGGCGGCAGCCGACTCGTTTCTGAAGACGATCGTCCCGGAGATCAAGGCCTCGCCGGCGTACCAGAGCGGCGGCCTGATCGCCATCACGTTCGACCAGGCGCCCCAGACCGGGCCGGGCGCCGATCCGAGCGCCTGCTGCGCGACGCCCGCCTATCCGAACCTTGCGACTCCCACCGGCGCGCCCGCGGCTCCGACCTCGCCCACCACCACCACCACCACGCCCACGAGCGCCACGACGACGGGCACCACCACGACCGCCACCACCACGACGTCGACGACGCCCAGCACCTCAACAACGACGGCCCCCTCCACCCCCAATCTCGGCAGCGGCCAGGGCCAGACGAGCCCCACCGGCGGTGGTGGTCAGGTGGGGCTGCTCCTCATCTCACCCTGGGTCAAGCCGGACACCATCGACCCCATCGACTACTACAACCACTTCTCGCTCCTGGCCAGCCTCGAGGACATCTTCAACCTCACGCACCTGGGGTACGCCGGCGAGCTCGGTCTGCCCGCCTTCGATGCGGGCACGTTCGACGGCTCCGGGCCCGCCGGCGGCTGAGCCGGTCGTCAGTCGCGGGCGCCGCGGCCGTAGAAGAGGCGGAAGAAGCGGCGCAGCATCAGCGTCTGGCGCGCCCGGTAGGGGAACATGAACGGCTCGCGCTTGAGCGCTCGCCGGGTGACGAGCAGCGACTGCACCTTGCAGTACTTGCGGATCCCGTTGGCGCCATGGCGGGTGCCGACCCCGGACGTCTTCCACCCACCCATCGGCAGGTTGAGCGCGCTGTAGTTGATCTGGGCGTCGTTGACACACACGACGCCGGCGTGGATCCGCCGGGCCAGCTGTTCCCCGCGGTCGGTGTCACTCGTCCAGACGCTCGCCTGCAGGCCGTAGTCGGAGTCGTTGGCCAGACGCACGCCCTCCTCGGCGCTGGCGATCTTCATGATCGGCAGCGTCGGCCCGAACGTCTCCTCCTGCATGCACCGCATCGAGTGGTCGACGTCGACGAGGACCGTCGGCTCGAAGTACCGGCCGCGCTCGGCATGGGCGTGGCCACCGGTGAGGACCTTGGCGCCCTTGTCCACCGCGTCCCTGACGTGGCCCTCGATGATGTCGAGCTGCGGTGGAAAGACAACGGCGCCCACGTCGACCGTCCCCTCCCCCTGCGGCTCTCCCTGGCGCAGGCTGCGGACGGTGTCCACGACCCGGGAGACGAACTCGTCATAGACCGGCTCCTCGACGTAGCAGCGCTCGACCGAGATGCAGACCTGTCCCCCGTTGTTCATCGAGTAGAAGGCGGCGGCATTGGCGGCCCGCTCGATGTTGGCATCGGCGCAGACGATCATCGGATCCTTGCCCCCAAGCTCCAGGTAACACGGGATGAGGGCATCGGCCGCGGCCTTCATGACCGCCTTCCCACTGCGACTGGACCCGGTGAACATGACGGTGTCGACCTGGGCGATGAGCGCGGCGCCGGTGCTGCCGTCGCCGGTGGCCACCTGGAAGACGTCCTCCGGCAGACCGCATTCGCGCATCATCTCGGCCATGAGCAGCGAGCTCAGCGGCGTCACCTCGCTCGGCTTGAGGATGACGGCATTGCCGGCCATCAACGCCGGGATGCAGTCGCCGAACGAGTTGGCGATGGGGTAGTTCCACGGGCCGATGACGCCGACCACGCCGACGGGGACATAGCGGACGACGAGCTTCTTGCCGATCGCGACGGGGTTGTTCCAGGAGGGAAGCCGTTCGTCGGCCAGGTACCGGGCCGCCTCCTTGGCCCAGAAGCCGAGGGCGGCAACGGTGTAGCCAAGATCGGCGAGCTGGGCGTCCTCGTGGGTCTTGCCGGACTCCTTCACGACGGTTTCCAGAACGCGCTCGGCGTGGTCGAGCATCCACTTCTGGGCGCGGCGCATGATCCGGGCCCGGCCGTCGAAGCCGATCGCCTCCCACTGGGGCTGCGCCTGCCGCGCCCGTCCGGCCATCTCCACCAGCTCGCTCGCGCCCAGCCGGGGCACGTTGGTGATGATCTCGCCGGTGGCCGGATTCTCCACGGCGATCGTCTCGCCGGACGCCGCTCCGTTCGTCGCCGCCGGCGTCTGCTGCTCGACGCCTGCCATCGTGATACCTCCTGCCTGTCCGGTGTCTGAGCGGCTCAAATGTACCGGTCGCCGCTCGCCGCCTGTGGAGTGGCCGAGCCGGGGAGACGCCGGAGCCCGCGGCAGCGCCCCGTCCTGGAGCGTGACCGCACCCCGGTCGGCGACAATCCGGGCATGGGCGCGCGAGACACTGGGATCCGCCAGGCGGATGTCGCACGCCGGCGCCCGTCCCAGGGTGAGCGGCCGGTCAACCGGGACGCGCTCGCCGCCGGGGAGCACCGCACAACATTCCGGTCGATAGCGGTGGCAGACTGTTGATGCCCATGCCAGAGGTGCTCAAGCGGGTGGGTCGGTACGACCTGCTCGAGGTCATTGGGCGCGGAGGCGCTGCCGTCGTCTATCTCGCGCTGCAACGCGATCTCCAGCGTCACGTCGCGCTCAAGGAGCTCGCCCCCTTCCATCTCGCCGACTCCAGCTTCGCCGAGCGGTTCGTCGACGAGTCGCGCCTGGCCGGCGCCATGAGCCACGCCAACGTCGTCACCGTGCACGAGTACTTCGAGGACGGGTCGGTCCCGTACATCGCCATGGAGTACCTCCCGCACGGCTCGCTGCGCCAGTACATCGGCCGGCTGACGACCGCGCAGATCGCCGGCGTGCTGGAGGGGGTCCTCGCCGGGCTGGCCCACGGCGAGGCCCACGGGATCGTCCATCGCGACCTCAAGCCGGAGAACCTGCTGGTCGCCGTCGACGGACGGGTCAAGATCGCCGACTTCGGCGTCGCCCGCGCCTACAGTCGGGCGGCGACCCGCGCGGTGGTGACGGTCGCCGGCACCACGATCGGCACGCCCGCCTACATGTCGCCGGAGCAGGCGCTCGGCACCGACCTCACGACGGCGACCGATCTGTACTCGCTGGGTGTCGTCGCCTGGGAGATGCTGACCGGACAGGTGCCCTTTGAGGAGACCGACACGCCGGTCGCCGTCCTGTACCGACACGTCCATGAGGAGATCCCGTCCGTCCGCACCGTCGCCCCGGACGTCGACGAGGGAATCGCGCGGTGGTTGGAGAAGATGCTGGCCAAGCGGCCGGAGGACCGCTACCAGAGCGCCGACACCGCCTGGATGGACCTGGAGGACGTCGTCCTTGAGCTGCTCGGACCCCGGTGGCGCCGGGAGGCCCGGCTGCCGGTCGACGCGGCCGGTCCGCGGGCCGGGCGCACGCTGACGCCGGCGCCCTTTGCCGCGAAGGCCCCGGAGCCACAGGGAAATCCTCCCGGGCCCTACACGCCGCCGCCGGGCGAGACACCCGCCGCCATCCCCCAGACGGTCAGCGGGCTGGTCGCCGGCGCCGCCTCGGGGCCCGCCGCCGAGGCCGTCCGGCCGACCGTTGCCCCCCAGAAGCGCCGGCCGCGCACGAACACCACCATGTTCCGGCTGGCCCGCCGCCACCGGGAGGTGGACGAGGAGGAGCCCGCCACCCAGCCGGACACGACGCGCCGGCGGGTGGCCGTGCTGGCCATCCTCGCGGCAATGGCGGCCGCCGCCGTGGCCGGCGTGCTTGTGGGGGCGCCCGGATCCGCGCGCTTGGCCCACCACGGCCCGTCGGCAGCGCAACGGCGGGCGGCGGCGGCCGCCGCAGCGGCGGCCGCACAGAAGGCCAGGGCGACCGCGTCGGCCAACCTCAAGCTCGCCGGCATCGTCCAGAGCCTGGCGACATCGCGCACCCGGGCCGTCACCGCACTGCTGAACGCCCCCACCCCGCAGCGCCAGGCGACCGACGCCACCGCGGGCGCGCGGGCGTACGCCGCGGCCGCCGCCAGGGCCCGGCGGCTGACGGGCGCTACGCCGCTTGCCGCCCCGCTCGCCGAGACGCTGACGCGCACCGCGGGCGCCTACCGGAACTGGGCCGGCGCCGCCCGGACCGGGAGAGCACGCAACTGGAAGAGCGCTGAGAAGCACGTCAGAACCGATGAGCGCCGGCTGCAGGCAGAGGTCGTCACGCTGCCTCAGGTGCCGGCCGGGACGCGCTGAACCGGCTCATCCGGACACGCAACCGGGTATAGCTGTGTTCGTACCTTGGGTCACTTCCGGGCCGGCTTTGCCCAGCTGATACTGCGGGTGCGACGGTAACCACTAGCTTCGGTTTGGAGGGAGTTGTCATGAGTCTCATCAAGGTCACCTCGGAGGAGCTGCACTCGCTGGCCTCCAATGTGCAGGCGGGTTCCACCAGCATCCAGGACCAGCTGACCCGGATGCAGAACGAGGTCCTGGCGGTCGTTGGCGGCGAGTGGCAGGGGTCGGCGTCCGGCCAGTTTCACGCGCTGTGGAACGAGTGGCAGCGGTCGGCGGCGGGCCTCAGGGACGCGCTGGACGGCATCAGCCGCCTGCTCAACAACGCCGGCACCCAGTATCAGTCGACCGAGGACGCGATCCGCGCCTCGATGGGCTGACCCTTTTCGTCAGGGTCGGTTCCGTCCGGGAGCAGGGAACGCCGATGGCCACGTTCACAGTTGACACCGCGACTCTTGATGCGCTGGGGACGACCCTCGTGGGCATCCACTCCGAGATGCAGGCGATGCACGGAGTGGTGAGCGGCTACGAGGGTCTGCTCGGCGGTTCAGACCTGGAGGGCGAGGTCGCGCACTTCGCCAGCCACTGGGACTACGGCATCAAGCAGATGACCGATGGCATGGCCAAGGTGCTGGCGCGCCTTCAGTACGCCGCGGCGACCTACGGCAAGTCAGAGCAGCAGATCCAGAACGCCTGCTACCCGGGAGGCTGACATGGGTGATCCGCTCTCCGATCCCCGCGCCGCCAGGCTCCTGTCGGCCAGCACCGGCGAGATCGCCTCACTGGCGGGCGCGTTCCGCTCGGTCGGCGTCCAGGCGCAGGTGGCGGCGTCCGGCCTGCGCGGCGCCCAGAACGACGCCAGCTGGACCGGGCAGGCGGCCAGCGCCTTCCGGGCTCAGGTGGGCAAGCTGCCCGGGCAGCTGGACAAGGTGCAGCACTCCTACAACGAGGTGGCCACGGCCCTGTACCGCTACGAGAGCGCCCTGGGTCCGGTCCAGAGCGAGTTCCGCTCGCTGGCCGCCCAGCTCAACGGCGCCCGGAACAGCCTCGCCACCGCCCAGAACCAGCTGGCATCGGCCCGCAGCAACCTGACCAGCGCCACGTCGGCACCCCATGCCAAGCCGACCTCTCCGGCGGTCGTCGACGCGCACACCTCGGTGGCCAACGCCGCGGGGGCGGTGGGCAACCTCCAGGGCCAGGTCTCCGGGCTGGAGTCCCGCGGCTATCAGCTGCTCGACGAGTTCGACACCGTGCGCGGCCACGCCAGGTCGACCGTCTCCAGCGCCGCCGGCCTCGCCCCGTCACAGAGCTGGCTGATGGGCGCGCTGGATGACGTTGGCAACGTGATGGGCGACATCGGCAGTGCGTTCGCGGATGCCGGCAAGTTCCTGTACGGCGTGGGGAAGGGCATCGTTGATGACATCGGCAACCTGCCCTCGGCGGTCGAGAACGTCTGGGATCACCCGGGGGACCTGAAGGCGTGGGGCACGCTGGTCAAGGACGTGGCCGTCGCCGCCAGCGTGGTGGCGATGGTGGCCGCGCCGTTCGCCGCGCCGGAACTGGCCGAGGCCGACGCCGCGGTGGAGGGCGCGACGGCGGCCGGTGACGCCGCCGCCGCGGGTGCCGGCGATGCGGCCGCCGGGGGCGCCGGGGATGCGGCGGCGAACGCGGCCGCGGGCGCCAGCCGGTTCGGAACCGCGATGCGGGGCGTCAACACCTGGGGCGAGCGCGTCTCGGTCGGCGCCGGCGCCTCAGGGGTCGGCATCGAAGCCGGTCAGGGCGACTGGAGAGGGGCAGCCATCGACGCCGGCTTCATGATCGCGCCCAGCCCAGGTGAGGCGGTCACGAACGTCCTGGGGATCGGCGAAAAGGGCGTTGATCAGGCCGCGGAGACCTATGCCGGGCTGGCCGGTGCCCGGGAGTCGGTCGGCGACTATCAGCAGTTCCGGCAGTGGGGGTTGAATGCCGAGAACGCGCGCAACATGGCGTTTGACCACGGCGTTCCGGAAGCTCTCCAGAACACGAATCTTGATGATCCCAACGCGTTTGACTCGCTCTACCAGCGGGCGAGCAGCAACTACCTCTCGCGCGCCAGCACGGCGATGCACGTCGGCAAGCCGGTCGCCGGAGCCGTCGATAAGGTTGCCGAGAAGCTGCGGGAGAAGGTCAAGGACCAACTCGATCCGGCGGCTGCGCCCTCATGAGCCTCAACCCCCTCACCCGCCTGATCGACCACCGCGCGGGTCAGGCGGCGCAGAAGACGATGGAGGAGGGCGGGTGGGGCACGCACCTCACCTTCCCCTTCGTCACGCGGCAGGGCGAGAAGCTGTACTTCCAGATGCGCCTTCCCGACGGGATGGAGATGATCGACGTCACGCAGCTGGCCGAGGCCGCGCAGGGGGCTCCGGCGTTCGTCGGCCACTTCGCGACCGCCATGGCCCAGGCGCGCGACCAGGCGGGGGTCATCCTCGTCGGCGGACTCCGCGGGACGGCGGTACCGGAGGCCGAGCGCGAGGTTCTCGCCACCCTGACGGTCGCTCTCACCCCGCTTGAGAAACCGTTCAGCATCGAAGACTTCATGCCGGAGGACTCGCCTTCCACCCTGCATTCCAAGCAGGACTTCGTCGAGATGACCGAGGGGCTCTACCGGATCCATCGCATCAGCGTCGAATCCGTCGGCGAGGGCCGGGATCCGGTGCCGATGCTCGTCATTGAGTATGTGTACGCAAACGCGCAGGGCGGAGTGCTGGCGGCCGCGTTCGCCACCCAGCGCGAGGACATGATGGGCGACAAGATCCGGGACCTGTTCGAGTCGATTCGGCGAGGTTTCTTCCTCGGCGAGAAGCCGAGCGCCCTCTAGCGGCATCCGCTTGTCCCCCGTCGCCGCTGACGGGGCGATGACGAAGGCGGGGGCGCCGGACCCCCTGGGCCAGGCGTCAGCCCGTCGGCGCCGCGCTGAGGTGCGGTTCCGGCAGCGCCACCTGCATCAGCTCAAAACCTCCGGGGTCCACGCGGTAGCCGCACCCGGGACGGACCGGCGGGGTCGGCCGCCGCGGCAGCGTCACGCCGAGCAGCGGTCCGTCGACGGTGACGTCAGGCTGGAGCAGCAGGCCGGTGCGCGACCGGCGCACGCCGACGCTCCAGTGCCCCAGCGACCTGAGGGCATCGGTGCGCCCGGCGACGACCGCGTGCAGCGTGGGCAGGGGAGCGGCGAACAGATCGCTGAGCGCGCGCGTGGGGTCATCGACGACGTCGGCATCGTCGACCAGCAGCATCTGCAGGCGCTCGGCGGACCGCAGCTCGGTCACCAGCTCGGCGATCTCCTCCGCCGTCGCGACTGAGCGCGCCACCCCCGGCGCGTCGCGCAGCGGCGAGCGGCGAGGGGCGATGGCGAACACCGGGATCTCCGGGTGCAACCGCGCCATGACCTCGGCGACCACCAGCAGGGCCGTGCTGCGGCCGGTGCGGGCCGGCCCGGCGATGATGGCGTGATCGCCCTCGTACAGATCAAACCCGGCTGCCTCCAGCGTCTCGTCGCCGATGCCCAGCGGGACGAACAGGTCGCCGCCCGGCCCGCGCCCCGGACGCCCCGCTCCGAGCAGCGCGCCGACGCCCACCGTCTCCGGCAGTACGCCCACCGGGGGTGGCCCGCCGGAGCCCGGCTGCACGGCGGCCGCCAGCCGCTCCACCGCCGCGGGAAGCGGCCCGCGAGCCCGCGCCACCTGGATGACCTGCCCGGAGCCGCCGACGACCGCGCGCCCCGGCACGAAGTGTGGGATCGCGCGCCGGTTGATCCCAAACTGGGCGTAGTCGGCCACGTCGGCAAGCTGGAAGGCAAGGCGCTGCTGCGCCAGCGACGCCAGCGCGGTGGGGACGGCCCCCAGCCGGTCGGCCGAGATGGCGACGTGCACGCCGAGCTCAGGGCCATCGGCCCACACCCTGGCCAGCGCGTCGCGGAGCGCATCGCCGGCGAGGTCTGAGTGCTCGGAGGCGAATCCGCCGTAGCCGTCGAGCAGCAGCACGATGCGCGGAGCCGCCGCCCGCGCCGCTGCATCGAGCCCGCGGCGGACGGCGAGCTCGCCGCGCAGGCGGTGCAACAGCCGCCGCTGGCGCTCATGCTCGGCGGCGCCGATCACCGCGCCCACGTGGGGCAGCCGGGCCACTGCGCCGAGCTCTCCGGCGCCGAAGTCGAGCACATAGATGTGGACGTGGTCCGGATCCGCTGTCTGGGCGAGCGACAGCGTCAGGGTCGCCAGCGTCGTCGTCGTCCCGCTGCCGCCGAGCCCGTAGAGCAGGAGGTTGCCGGCGTTGAGATTCCAGCCGACCGGATACTGAGCCTGCGCCTCGGCATCGTCGGCGAGTGCGAGGGG
The DNA here is from genome assembly GCA_035702755.1 of Solirubrobacteraceae bacterium. GTDB lineage: Bacteria > Actinomycetota > Thermoleophilia > Solirubrobacterales > Solirubrobacteraceae > Palsa-465. The sequence goes on from DASSZQ010000259.1 coordinate 15,454, forward strand.
CACGACGAGCCCACGCTCGCCGGCGAGCGGCCGGGCCGCTCCGGCCGCCAGCACCTCCTCCAGGGCGATATCGCCGCGCAGCGGCGGCAGCCACGGGCGGCGCAACGGCGGACCTCCGGCACACGCGGCCTCGGCGGCCGCGGCGAGCTGTTGCAGATCAGAACCGGAGCCTGCGCCGTCCTCACCGCGATCCGCCGGTGCGGCGTCGGCGCCCGCCGCAAAGGACTCGATCGTGACCGCCGCGGCGCGCCCGCCGGCGGTCACGCCGCTCACCAGCGCCGTCTGGACGGGGATGAGCTCCGACGGGCCCAGCCGCACCTGAGCGCGGCCCGGCTGGCTGCGCGGGATCCGCGCCGCGGCGGGGGAGTCGATCACGTCGGCGGAATCCTGCGGCGTCTGCACACGCAGGCAGATACGGAGGTTGGTGTTGGCTCGGATGTTCTCGTTGACGGCGCCGGACGGCCGCTGGGTGGCGAGCACCAGGTGGACGCCAAGGCTGCGGCCGCGCTGGGCGATCCCCACCAGCGACGGGACGAAGTCAGGCAGTTCGGCGGCCAGGGTGGCGAACTCGTCGATGACGACGAGCAGCCGGGGCAGCGGCTCGGTGCGGCCGGCGGCGGCGAGCCGGTCGTACTCGATCAGGTCCGCGGCCCGGTGCTCGCGCAGCACCCGCTCCCGGTACCTCAGCTCAGCCTCAAGGCTGCGCAGCGCCCGCTCGCCCAGATGCTCGTCCAGGTCGGTGACGAGCCCCACGGTGTGGGGCAACTGCGCGCACTCGCCGAACGCGCTGCCCCCCTTGTAGTCGATGAGCACGAAGTTGACCCGCGTGGGCGGATGTTCGGCGGCCAGCGAGGCCACCAGGCTGCGCAGCAGCTCACTCTTGCCCGCCCCGGTCGTTCCGGCGACAAGCCCGTGCGGCCCGTCGGCGACGAGGTCGACGTGGAGCGGCCCGTCCTCAGACAGCGCGAACGTCGCCGCGAGGCCGGTCCGTGTCATCGCCGCCGCCCAGCGGGCGCGCAGATCCTCTGCCGAGGGCTCCAAGATGCCCAGCAGCGGCAGCAGCCCGACGTGGGCGGGGAGGGCTCCGCCGGCCAGCTGCAGATCGGCATCGTCGAAGCGGGCGAGGGCGAGCGCACATTCGCGCGCCGTCGGCGCCGACACCCCGGCCACCAGCAGCGGGTCGACCCGCTCGCCGATCTGCGGGCGCAGCAGCCGCGCCTCGCCGGCCTCGTCGGCGAGTTCGACGACGGTGGTGCACGCCGCCGGCAGCCGCTCACTGGAGCGGGCGATGACGATCCCGCTCACGCGCTGACCGGAGCGCAGCAGCGCCCGGCCGGCGGCTCCGCGTCCCTCAATGAGCGCCGGGCTGTCGAGGACGGCCAGCACCTGCCGGGGATCGTCGGCGTCGCGTTCGGAGAGCTCGGCGACGAGCGCGGCGCCCGCCGCCGCCCCCACGGCCAGACGACGTCCCGCCCCGCCGCCGGCGTCGCGGGCGTGCGGCAGCCACTTGGCGAAATCCCAGTCCTCGCGCCCCTCCGGGTCGGTGAACAGCGCGATCGTCAGGTCCGCGGGCCCGTGAAGCACCGCCGCCTGACACACCAGCGCCCGGGCGAGGCTGAGCCCCTGCTCGCGGTCGCCGACGATGCCGACAACGCCCCCGCCGGCGAGGTCGACGCCCACCGGGGCCAGCTGGAGCCAGCCGTGCTCGGCGAGCAGGAGCTCGGCGTCCGGGGCCGTCACGTGGCGCTCGGTGAGCGCGGGACGGAAGGGCACCTCGCCGTATCCCGCCGACAGCGCCAGGAAATCGTCGTCGCCCGGGCGCCGCTCCCACAGCCGCGGATCCGGCGCAGTGGCTCGCCGGACGACCTCGGCCAGGTCCGGATACGCGTCGCGGCGACGGGCCAGCGCGTCGGCCTGATGGCGGGCCAGGTCCGCCTGGAACGCGGCCAGCTTCTGCTCGTACTCGCGCCGCCCGCCACGGGAACTACGGCTTGCCTGGCGGCGCTGCTCAAGCCAGCTGCCGATCACCAGCACCGGGCTGAGCAGCATGAACAGCGCGTAGATGATGCTGTGCAGCGCGACCACCATGACCGCGCCGAGGACAAGCGGGCCCACGGCGGCGGCGACGCTGAAGTGCGGGCGCGACACCTCGCCCGGCGCGTCCGGTGCGGTGAGCGTGCGCTCGTCGACGGCCGGGCGCGAGCGGGGCGGACGGTTGAACGGGATGGTGCCGGCCACCCCGGCCTGCCGCACCGGGTCGACGGGGAGCGCCTGACGCCGGGGCGCGATTGTCAACGCGACATCTCCCGCCTCAAACACCGCCTCAGGCTCGACATCGGCCGGCTCCCGGATGCGGCGCCCCTCCACCCAGGTGCCGTTGACCGAGCCCAGGTCGGTGACCGTGGCTCGCAATCCGCCCGGACTGGGCGCGACGCGCAGATGCCGCCGGGAGACGCCCTCGTCGCCGAGCGAGACGTCGCACTCCTCATCTCGGCCGACGACGAGCCCCTCCGGCGGGAGCGGGACCCGGCGGCCGGCGTCGAAGCCGGCGATCACGCGCAACTCCAGGAGCGCCGGGTGCGGGTCGGATGCCGCCGGCGGCGCGCCGTCGGCGGGCCGGATGCGCGCTCCCTCGTAGAGGCCGATCTCCGACAGCGCCAGGTCAACGTGGCAGAAGCGGCCGTCGAGAACGATCCCCCGCGCCTGCCCGGCGTCCGGCAGCGCATCGAGCAGGTCGGCCACGGTCGCGTCCTCACGGCCCAGCAGCAGCTCAACGTCCTCCGGCGCTCCGCCCTGATTGTCGAGCACCACTCGCATCTCCGCCGCGCTGAGAGTACCGACGCTCCGGTCTGCGGGGTGCTGGCCCCCTCATACCCTCGGCCACTTCCGGGAGGCTGGCCGCGGCCGGATACTGCCGCTGACCATGTCGAGGTTCGTCGTCGACTCGCGGAGCCTGCTCGCCGTGCGCGACGCGCTGGGCCACCTGCATGACCGGCTGCTGGGTATGCACACCGTCATCTGGGCCAGCTGGGGCACGCTCGGCGGGCGAGAATTGGCGGGCGAGCTTGAGCACTTCTGCGGCACCTGGCACTACGGCGTCCGCGAGATCACCGATGAGATCGCCCGGCTCATGAACCGGCTGACCGAGGCGGCGGCGGCGTATGAGCGGATTGAGCGGCGGGTCGCGACGGCTGGGCATACGCACGGCGGCCCCGTCGGCCCCCGGACCGGCTCCGGCTCCGGTTCCGGCACCACCGTGATCGGCGGGCCGCCCGCCGACCGGGGAGGGGGCAGCGGCGGGTCCGGGTCTGGGTCCACCGTGATCGGCGGACCTCACACCCACCGGGAAGGGGGCAGCGGCGGGTCCGGGTCTGCGTCTGGGTCTGGGTCCACCGTGATCGGCGGACCTCCCTCCCATTCCTCCGGATCTGGGACGATTGTCATCGATGACGCCCCGCGTGAACCTGCGCCGGCTCCGGCCGCGGCGATGACCTTTGGGCAATCGTGAGCGGGCGGCCGGCAGCCACGCGGACGGCGTCCGCGACCCGGCGCCTCGTCGTGTTGGCCACCTCCGTGCTGGTCACCGTGCTGGCGGCGGGAGCGCTCGCGGCGCAGCCGGCGGTTGCCGGAACCTGGATGCAGGTCTCCTGCGTGAACCCCAACGGCACCGCTGCCCCCAGCGAGGGTTGGACGGACGCCTCATCCGGCGGCGGTGCCGCGATCACGTCCACCCAGTGCTCCCCCGGATCGCCGATGGTCGCGGAGTTGAGCTCGCTGGCCGCGGCCCCGGCGGGCGCTGATGCCTACCTGCAGTATCAGCCGCCGGCCGGGTCAACGCTCGTCGGCGGGACCGTCGGCGCCACCCTCTCGGCCTACGGCTACGGGAGCAACTCGTCGGGCTCGGCGGCGGCCGAGGCCCGCCTGCATGAGCCGTCATTCGGCGACGTGTTCTTCCAGTGCGTTGCGTTCTTCACCACGTGCGGCTCGGCTCCGAAATTCTCCGGGCCGGTCGCGCTGCCGGCCGACCACGGCGGGGATCTGTTCGCCGACGCCGCCTGCTTCTCAACCACCGGGACGCCCTGCAATCAGAACGCGCTGGACAATGCCTGGGCGCTGGCAGAGATCTCCTGGGCTCACCTGCTGCTCTCCAGCAACGTCTCCCCGCAGGGGTCCGGCTTCAGCGGCAGCGCGCTGAACCGCCGGGTGCGGGGAACCGGTCACCTCGTGTTCACCGCCGCTGAGCCCTCCGGACCGGGGATCTACGCCGTCTCCGTCGCGCTCGACGGGCAGACGGTGTGGACCGGATCTCCCAACGCCAACGGCGGGGAGTGCGTGCCGGTCGGCACGGACCCATCAAGCGGCGCCTTGATGTTTGACCACCAGCAGCCGTGCCTGACCAGCGAGGTCGTCGACGCCCCCGTGCCGACGGTGGGCCTGCCGGACGGACAGCATGAGCTGGCCGTCACGGTCACCGACGCCGCCGGCAACGCCTCGACCGTGCTCGATCAGACGATCACCACCTCCAACCCCCAGACAACGCCCAACCCGCACGGCCGCGCCACCATCCACGCCCGGTTCGTCATCGCCTGGCACTGGGCCGGGACCACCACACGCCTGCGGACCATCACCGTCGACCACCTCCCCCGCGCCGCCTCGGTCACCATCGCCTGCCGGGGCCGCCGCTGCCCCCGCATCCGGCCGCGGCACGCGAGCGCCCGGCGGGCCCGTCGCCTGCTCCACGGCCTCGACGGCCGGCGCTTTCACGCCGGCGACCGCCTGTTCATCACCGTCACCCAGCCCCGGCACCGCCCCGAACGCATCCTGCTCACCTTCCGCGCCGGCCGCGAACCCACCGCCCGCCTACTCAAGCCATGACCTGCACTGTCTGAAGCGGCGCGGGTATCGACCGGTCCATACCTGCGGCCACTGTCGCTCCCGGGCACCGGCGCGGATACTGGGCCCATGGTCGACCCCCTCTCCGACCCGCGGGCCGCCGACCTTCTGGACGCTGTGGCCGAGGACGTGACCGCCCTCGCCGCCGCATTCCGCGCGGCCGCCGACCAGTCGGAGCTGACGGCCGCGGGCCTGCAGGCGGCGCAGCACGACGGCACCTGGGCGGGCTCCGCCGCCGACCGATTTCGCACCGCAATCGGCCGCCTACCCGGCCGGCTTGCCCGCGTGCGGGCGGGCTACGCCGCGGTGGCGGACGCGCTGGTGGCGTACGAGCCGGAGTTGGCGCGGCTGCGCTGGGCATTTGCGCACACCGCCGCTGAACTGAGCGCTGCCCGTAGCCGGGCCGGCGACGCCACGGCCGATCCGGTCGCCGGGGAGCAGCACCAGCAGGAGGTCATCCGCCTGACCCGGCGAGCCGCTGACCTTCTGGACGAGTTCTCCGCCGCACGGCGCGGCTGCCGCGACGCCATCGCCGCCGCGCAGCACGGCGCGGTCATCCGACCGCTCGGAGCGTGACCGCCGGAGCCTGGCCTGGGTGCGTCCAACGCCCGGTCCAGCGGGTAGGCTGGCCGCGTGCGTGCCCAGGAAAGGGCGGTCCTGGGGGCCGCCGTGACCCCCACGGAGCTCCAGTCCCTCATCCACGCCACGCGGCGCGGCGTGCCCTTCCTGTTCTTCCGCGACGACGGTGGGACTCAGCAGCTCATCGCGCTCAACGGCGAGCGTCTCGTCCTCGGCCGCGCGCCGGGCAGCGATCTGCACATCCCCTGGGACCTGCGCGTGTCCGGGATCCACGCTCACCTGGAGCGGCGAGGTCCTCGGTGGGTGATCGAGGACGACGGCCTGTCCCGCAACGGGACGTTCATCAACGGCGAACGCCTCCGCGGCCAGCGGACACTGCGGGACGGCGACGTGATCGGCGTCGGCGACACGGTGATGGGCTTTCGCGATCCAGAGCCGGAGCCCGTATTGGCCACCATCTCGGTTCCGACGGTCGCGGCGCCCGCGGTCTCCGACGCCCAGCGGCGGGTGCTGGTGGCCCTCTGCCGGCCGCTCGCCGGCGAGGAGTCAGCCGCCCCGGCGACCAACGAGCAGATCGCCGCCGAACTGGTGCTCAGCCTGTCCGCGGTCAAGGGCCATCTGCGGGTCCTGTTCGGCCGCTTCGGCCTCGACGAGGCGCCGCAGAACCAGAAGCGACTGCTGCTCGCCGAGCGCGCTCTGGCGACCGGCGCCGTCCGTCAGGACGAGCTGGGCTAACCGCGGCGCGGCGGTCAGCCGATGGTGGTGGTCCCGGACCCGCCGCCGCTGTGCCTATGGCCGGACCCGGACGACCCGGAGGAGCCCGACGCCGGAGGCGAGTAACTGGGAGCCGGCGTCGCGGGCGCGGTGTACGGCGCCGGCGTGTACGTGGGCGGGGAGGTCGTCTGCGGCGCGGTGTATGTCGGCGCCGGCTGGCTCGGAGCCGACTGCGCGGGCGCCGGCGAGGAATGGTGCGTGACATGCCGACGCCGCGGCTTGGGCTTCAGCGAGGCCTGGACAGGAGCGAATTCCGACACCAGCTCGGTGTTGCGCTTCGTCGGTTTGGGGGTGACGACACGGGTCGTCTGCGCCGGCGTTGTCGCCGCCCGGGCCGGGACCGGGTGATGGGCGGCACGCGAGATCAGAAACGCCGCGCCGAACGCGATCAGTACGCAGATTGCGGCTGTGCCCATCAATCGCACGCCACGATTCTACGGCGATCACCTGCGTTTGGTCGAGATTCGGCCCGTCATTGGCCAGAGATACGGTGCAACTAGCGCCGCCGGGCGGAATACTGTGCGACATGACCGGTGGCGGCCATGAATCTCGCAGGTGAGCCTGCCGTGAACGTGCGTCGGTCGCAGCCGGAGCCGACCCGCGGCCCGGGCAGCGCCGCCTCCGAGCATGAGGGGGGTCGACCCGGCCGGCCTCATCCGCTACGCCTACGCGCGCCAGGACATCCAGCTGCCGCGCGTCGTCGCGCAGCAGTTCGACGTCGGCATCCCGGTGGCCCCCGAGCATCTGCGTCCCGGCGACGCCGTGTTCTTCGCCTCGCAGGGCAGCTACGTCGACCAGGTGGGCCTCTACGCCGGCCGTGGCCGGTTTGTCAGCGCCACGCCAGAGGGTGTCCGCGTCGCCTCCCTGAACGATCCCGGGTTCCCGGGCGAGTTCGCTGGCGCCCGCCGCTACACGGCGCAGGCGCTGGGCAATCCCTCAAGCTACGCGCGCCCGCTGCCCACGGTCAGGCCATAGCGGCGCTCACCGGCGCAGCAGCCTGACGCCCGGGTCTATGGTGGCGCTCACCGGCGCAGCAGCCTGACGCCCGGCTTGCGCCCCCAGCGGATGTCGACCTCGGCGCGCTCGGCCCGGTAGCGAGGCGCCGTCAGCGTGATGAGGATCCGGTCCCCCGCCCGGTAGCGCCAGCCACGGAGCCGG
>DASSZQ010000308.1:0-6336 GCA_035702755.1 Solirubrobacteraceae bacterium
GCGCGTCTCGTGAGACAGACCGCGCTGGCCATGACCGACAACCCGCACTACTCAGCGCTCGGCCTGCACCCTGGGATGCGAGTGGGGCCTCTGCGGCGCCGTCCGAGGCTGCGAAACCCGCTGCGCTTTGCCGGCGATCAGTGGTACATCGTGCCCGGTCGAGCGGCCGACATGGTGCTGGAGGTACGGGGTGGCATCGTGCAGGCCGTCGGCGTCGCCAGCCGGTCAATGACTCAAACGCGCGGAGCGCAGAGGATGCTCCTGCAGCGTGCCGCCCAGGCGGCTCGCGCTGAGACCGCGCACCGCCAGCCCGGGCCCGCGGTCATCTGGCCGCGGCGGCGACGCTGAGGCGGCTCCCTACTGGAGCATCCTCACAGTCCCACCGTCTGTCCCGCGACGAACCCCTCGCTGCCGACGATCTCGTCGACGACATCCCGGGGGACCGGCGAGTCCGTGGTGATCGCCATCGCGGCCAGACGCCCGTCCCCGGCGGTGTTCTCGTCCGGTTGACGACCGACGGCAGCCGAGATGATGTTGACCCCGTGACGTCCGAAGAGGGTGCCCACGCGCCCCAGCATGCCCGGAAGGTCGCGGTAGCGAAACAGCGTGATGTGCTCCTCCAACTGAACGTCAAACCGCTGGCCCCACGCCTCGATCAGGTGCGGCCGGTGGTTCTTGCCGATCAGGGTCCCGGCGACCCGCACTGTGCCCGTCCCGGTGGTCACCTGCACCCGCACCAGGTCGGTGTAGTCGCGCGCCGCGCTCTGCTTGGACTCCACAACGGAGATCCCGCGCTCCTCGGCGACCGCGGGCGCGTTGACGGCGTTGATGTCCTCCTCGGTATGGGTGGCCAGCGCCCCCAGCAGCACCTGGATCGACAGCATCCGGGTGTCCCGGTCAGCCAGGCGGCCGATGAAGTTCGTCTCGATCCGGTCAACCGAGCCTCCCTCGGCGACGGCGAGCGCGACGCCGATCCGCCCCAGCGATTCGCACAGCGGCAGGTACGGCCCTAGCACCTCCATGTCCTCGGCCGAGATCGCCGGGACGTTGACCGCGCTCGTCACAACGCCGCCGGCCAGAGCGGCGACGACCTGCTCGGCCGCCTGATATCCCGCCCGGTCGGTGGCCTCGGCGGTCGAGGCGCCGAGATGCGGCGTGACGATCACGTTGGGGTAGCCGAACAGCGGATGCTCGGTGATGGGCTCGGTGCGGAACACGTCGAGCGCGGCGCCAGCCACCTTGCCGGAGTCGATCGCCGCCTTGAGGTCATCGTCGACGACGAGCGGCCCGCGGGCGACGTTGAGGACGCGGACGCCATCCCGGCACTTGGCCAGCGCCACCGCGTCCAGCCAGCCCTCGGTCTCCGGCGTCTTGGGCAGGTGCAGAGTGAGGAAGTCGGCCGCGGCATAGACATCGTCAGGGGACTCCGCCTGCTCAACGCCAAGCTCGCGATAGCGCTCGGCGCCCACATACGGGTCGTAGGCGATCACGTGCATGTTGAACCCGCGGGCCCGCTGGGCGACAAGCTGCCCGATGCGCCCGAATCCCAGGATGCCGAGGGTCTTCTCGTACAGCTCGACGCCGGAGAACTTCGACCGTTCCCACTTGCCGGACGTCAGCGAGGCGTGCGCCTGCGGGATGTTGCGGGCGAGGGCCAGCAGCAGCGCCATCGTGTGTTCGGCGGCGGTGATGACATTCGACTCCGGCGCGTTGGCGACGACGATCCCGCGTTTGGTCGCCACGGTGACGTCGACGTTGTCCACCCCAACCCCGGCCCGTCCCACGGCACGCAACCGCGTCGCCCGAGTCAGCAGGTCCTCGTCGAGCTTGGTCGCCGAGCGGATCAGGATCCCGTCATAGTCACCGATCCGGTGCTCGAGCTCGGATCGATCCCAGCCCACGCCGAGGTCGACATCGAAGTGCTCGCGCAACAGCGCGACGCCGGACTCCCCGATCTTCTCGGCGACAAGAACCCGCGGTGGCGCGTTTCCATCGGTGCTCATGACCGCTCCAGGATCCAGTCGATGCAGGCGGTGAGCGCCGCGACGTCGGCCGGATCGGTCGCCGGGAACATGGCGACGCGGAGCTGATTGCGTCCCAGCTTGCGGTAGGGCTCGACGTCGACGATCCCGTTGGCGCGAAGCGTCGCCGCCAGGGACGCGGCATCGACGTCCTCGTCGAAGTCGATGGTGCCGACGACAAGCGAGCGCTTCTCCGGATCGGTGACGAAGGGAGCCGCACTCGCGTGGCGCTCCGCCCAGTCATACAGGTGGGCGCTGGACGCGGTGGTCCGGGACACCATCGCGCCGAGCCCGCCCTGGTCCAGCATCCACTCCAGCTGGCTGACCAGCAGCAGGAGCGTGACGATCGCCGGGGTGTTGTAGGTCTGGTCCTTGCGCGAGTTCTCCAGCGCCGTGGTGAGCGACAGGAAGTCCGGCGTCCACCTCCCGTCCGGCGCGGCCGCCACCTCGTCGAGCCGGGCGACCGCCGCTGGGCTCATCAGCGCGAGCCACAGACCGCCGTCGGACGCGAACCCCTTCTGGGGAGCGAAGTAGTAGACGTCGGCCGCGCCGACATCGACGGGCAGGCCCCCGGCTCCGGAGGTGGCATCGATCAGCACCAGGGCGCCGTCGCTCGCCGCGGGGCGGACAACGGGCAGCATGACACCGGTCGATGTCTCGTTGTGGGCCCAGGCGATGACGTCGACGTCGTGACCGCTCGCGCCCGCCGGATCCGGGGCGTCACCCGGCGCGGCCTCGATCACGACCGGCTCTGCCAGGAACGGGGCCCCCGCCGTGCAGGCAGCGAACTTGGAGGAGAATTCTCCATAGGCGAGATGCAGCGCCCGCCGGCGCACCAGGCAACAGGTGGCGGCGTCCCAGAAGGCGGTGGTGCCACCGTTGCCAAGCACCACCTCGTATCCGTCGGGCAGGGCGAACAGTTCCTTCAGGCCCGTGCGGATGCGGCCGACCAACTCCCTGACCGGCTTCTGGCGGTGCGACGTGCCGATGACGGCCGCGCCGGGTCCGCGCACGTAGTCAAGCTGGGCTGCACGCACGCGTGAGGGGCCGGAACCGAAACGGCCGTCGACGGGCTTGAGCTGCTCTGGGATCTTCAGGTCAGTCGAGGTCTGGGCCATGTGCCCTCCGGGGAGCGGGTGTGCATGCCCAGGCGCGCGGCGTCATATCGCCATCGCTCCCCGGTGGTCACTCCCACCTTGTCGCGCCAGTCACGACGGCTCATCGATTGTAACCGGCCGGCCGCACCGAGTCCGGAAGGCGTCGGGCCCGGGGGCGGCCGCGACGCCGCCTACTCCTCGAACTCGGTGTTGATCCAGTCCATGTGGGAGCGCAGCTCCTTGCCGACGACCTCAACCTGATGACCGGCCTGCTCGCTGCGCATGCGCTTGAAGTTCTCCTGACCGGCCCGGTTCTCGGCGATCCACTCGCGGGCGAAGTCACCGGACTGGATGTCCTGGAGGACCTTCTTCATCGCCGCCCGGGATTCAGGGCCGATGATCCGGCTGCCGCGGGTCATGTCCCCGTACTCGGCGGTGTTGGAGATCGAGTAGCGCATGCCGCTGATGCCCTTCTCGTACATGAGATCGACGATCAGCTTGAGCTCGTGCAGGACCTCGAAGTAGGCGAGCCGGGGGTCATAGCCCGCGTCGGTCAGTGTCTCGTATCCGGCGCGGACGAGTTCGGTGACGCCGCCGCACAGGACGGCCTGCTCGCCGAACAGGTCGGTCTCGGTCTCATCCTTGAACGTCGTCTCGATCACGCCGCCGCGCGTTCCGCCGATGCCCTTGGCGTACGCGAGGGCGAGGCCGAGCGCATCGCCGGTGGCGTCCTGCTGGACGGCGACCAGGCAGGGCACGCCTGAGCCCTCCAGGTACTGCCGGCGGACGAGATGTCCGGGGCCCTTGGGGGCGACGAGGGCGACGTCGACGTCCGGCGGGGGGACGATCTGCTCGTAGTGGATCGAGAACCCGTGGCCGAACATGAGCATGTTGCCGCTGGCGATCCCGTCTTTGAGCCCACCCTCCCAGATCTGGCCGTGGAGCTCATCCGGGGCCAGCAGCATGACGATGTCCCCCTCGGATGCGGCGTCGGCGGGCTCAAGCACCCGCAACCCGTGGGCCTCGGCCTTGGCCACGCTGGCCGAACCGGACCGCAGTCCTACGACGACGTTGACGCCGGAGTCCTTGAGGTTGAGGGCATGAGCGTGGCCCTGCGAGCCGTATCCGATGATGGCGACGGTCTTGCCGTCGAGCTTGTGAAGATCTGCGTCGTCGTCGTAGTACATAGGGTCGGCAGGCTACATGGCCGGCCGGGACGGCGGTGGGCCGCCGCCGCGGCCCACCCCGTCGCCTCCGCTATCAGCCGCCGCCGAAGCGCTGCTGCAGTGCCATCACGTCGTTGACGTACTGCTGGGTGGCCGGCAGGACCCCGTGGGCCTGGATCGAGGGCAGGCCTTGGTAGTAGGCCGCGGCCGCCATGGCCTGGTTGCCGCCGGTCTGGTTGAGCAGCGAGTGCAGCAGCAGCGAGCCGGCGCGGACGTTGTCGGCCGCGGAGGCCGGCGACAGCGGGGGCGGGCCGGCCAGGTTCTGCCCGATGTAATTCCACGTCCCGGGCTCGATCTGCATCACACCGACGGCGCCGGTCGTCGACACCTCGCTGTTGTTGAAGCCGCTCTCCTGGTAGCCGATGGCCTCGGCCAGCGACGGCGGGACGCCGTTGGCGGCGGCGATCGAGCCGACCTGGGACGGGCTCACGTACTCAGTCGTTGGCTGCGCTCCGGTCGAGCTGCCGGAGGAGCTCGGCGCCGCGGTCCCAACCGCCGAGCTCGACGGGACCGTGTTGGACACCTCCTGGGTGGTGCCCGGCGAGGTCTCCACCGCTTCTTCGGAGGTGGGGGCGGCGGAGCTCGGTGCGCCGGAGACGCTCAGGGTGGTCCCGGAGACGAGCAGGCCGGATGGGCTGAGACCGTTGGCCGCCGCGAGCTGATCGACGGTTACGCCGTAGCGGGCCGCGATCGACGACAGCGTGTCCCCCGGTTGGACGGTGTAGCCGCCGCCGGAGGTGGACACCGGCGCGGCGGTCTCCGTGACCGACGCCGTGGCCGGGGAACCGGCGACGAGCGAGCCAGATATCCCGCCCGTCTGCGGCGGGATGGCGATCGACGATCCGGCGATCAGCTGCGAGTTTGGCGAGAGCCCATTGGCGGCGGCCAGCTGATTGACCGAAAGGCCGTCGGTGGCGGCAACAGAGGCCAGTGACTCTCCGGGAGCGACCACGTGCATGAACGCGGCCGAGGCGGTTGCGGGGACGCAGAACGCCGCCGCGATCGCCGTGAGAACAAAGAATTTCCAAGTGCGCATGGCGCGACAGTCTTGCCCCTCGGCCGCCGACCGAGAACACCTGCAATTGGGTTTTCAGGGTGCAAGACGGCGTTCAGCTGATGGCACGTGCCACCAGCGTGCAGCCGGGCAGCGTCACCGCTCCGTCGGCGGCGGTGAAGGGCGCCAGCCGGGACACGATCCGGTGTTGGACCTCCGCTCGCGCTGTCTCCTCGAGCTCCCGGTAGGCGGAGCCGAACATCGGTGAGAGCTCCAGCGTCTCGCCGATGAAGTGGTCGGCGGCGGTGTAGCGGCGTTCCAAAAAGACGCGCTGCACCTCCACCTCAGTGAAGCCGGCGGCCTCCAGCAGATCCTCCAGGCGACCGTCTCCGCCAAGCACGAACATCCCCGGAGCGTCCGGGTCAGGCGGCTGTGCATGGCCGAGCTCCACCATCACGGACCCCGGGATCGTCGCCCACGGGTTGCGCTCGGCGAGATCCCAGACCGCGAGCGCGGCGCGCCCGTCCTGGCGGAGCACGCGACGGATCTCACGGGCCGCCGCCTCCGGGTCGACGGTCAGCATGATTCCCCAGCGACACAGGACGGCGTCGACGCTGGCCGTGGACATGTCGATCCACTCCAGCTCGAGCTGTTGGAACTCGACGTTGTCGATGCCGACCTCCGCCGCGCGGCTGCGGGCAACCTGAAGCATCGCGTCCGCCCCGTCGCTGCACACGAGCGTCCCGCCGGGGCGGATGAGCTCGGCCGCCATGAACCCGGTGTCGCCGGGCCCGGCCGCCAGCTCGAGCACCTGATCGCCCGGCTGCAGGGCGAGCGCATCGATCATCGCCACCGAGACGGGCATCCCCCACTCCCGGATCCGGTCAGCGCGCCGCCCCCACGCCGTCGCGGCCGTCTCCCAGCTCTCGCGGCTGGCGGCGCGCTGCTCGTCTGGGTCAGTCAGGGTCACGGGCAGGAGGTTACCCGGGCGGCCAGCG
>DASSZQ010000325.1:0-4367 GCA_035702755.1 Solirubrobacteraceae bacterium
CGGTGGCGACCACCAATCTTCTTGAGCGCGCGCACGTCCTGGCATCGGACGGCAGCGAAATCCAGGCGCGGATCAGCGTCGATCTCGCCGAACAGCTGATCGAAACCGGAGGTCTGGCGCGGGTTGAGGCGCTTCTGTCACGCGCCGAGCGTGCGCCGCACACCGCCGCGCTCGCCGCTCTCACCCGGTTCGAATGGATGTCGATTGCGCGGCCACGTGAGGCGATGCGCATGCTTGACACGGAGCTTCCTCGCCTGCTCGCCCGGCTGTCTGAGGACGGCGACGAGCGGGCGCTCGCCCGGGCCCACCTGGTGGCGTCTGATGTCTACTGGGTCTCCTGCCAGGCGATGCTTTCCGCCGAGCAGGCGCTCCTCGCCGATGAACAGGCGCGCCGCGTCGGCGACGGAGGCCTCCGCTCGCGGGCGCTGTGGCATTACCTGGGAGCGGTCGTCGGGGGGCCCCAGCCGGCGAACGTGATCCAGGAGCGAGTCGATGTGCTGGCGCAGGACGATCTCGGACCGTGCGTTGAGGCGACCATCGCCGCGGTGCGCGGTGAGCTGGCGAGGCTGGGAGCACGCTTCGAGGTGTCCCGTCGGATGATCTGCGACGCGATTGAACACTTCCGGGCCCTCGGACTCCCCATCCACGCCGCCGCCTGCCACATGGCCATCGCCAAAACCGAGCGGTCGGCGCAGAACCTCGCCGAGGCTCTGGCATGGCTCCGGGAGGCCGACCGGCTCCTCGCGGCGATGGACGAGCGCGGGCTCCGGTCCACGACGCAGGCGATGACGGCGCGGGTCTGCGAGCTGTTGGGAGACACCGCCGGCGCCCGCGCGGCCATGGCACTGACCGAGGATCTGGGCGGCCCCGATGACGTGATCAACCAGGTCATCACGCATGAGGTCCGCGCCCGGCTCGCTCTCGCGGACGGAGACGCCGAGGCGGCCGAGGGCTGGGCGCGCAGCGCGGTTAAGCACGCCGACCGGACCGACTTTGCCGCCGATCAAGCGGAGACGAGGCTTGAGCTGGCGCGTGTGCTGGCTGCTCGCAAGCGCCGGCAGGAGGCCTGCTCACAGGCGGGCCGGGCGCTGGAGATATACCGGGCCAAGGGCGACCAACCCGGGGCGGCTGAAGCCAGCGCGCTTCTGCTCCAGGGGCTCGGCCGTCCCGGGTCCGGCTCCGGCCGCGGGTCCCGGCCGCCCCAGCCCCTACCAGAGCCGTCCTGAGGCGAGCCTCGCTCCGTCGGCCATCGCCCCCAGCTTGGCCCAGGTGATCCCCGGATCGATCGCCAGGAAGCTGGCAAACGTGGCGAAGCCGCAGTCGCTGCCGGCGATCACGTTCTCACGGCCGACGAGCTGGGCGTAGCGGACGATCCGCTGGCAGACGAGCTCAGGATGCTCCACGTAGTTGGTGGTTGAGTCCAGCACGCCCGGGATCAACACCTTGCCTTCGGGCAGCCTGACGTCCTCAAACACCGTCCACTCATGCTCATGGCGCGGGTTGGCGGCCTCAAAGGAGATGGCGGCCGGACGCGCGCCCAGCACGATGTCGATGATGTCGCGCAACGGCACGTCGTGGTGGTGGGGGCCCTCGTAGTTGCCCCAGCACAGGTGCATGCGCATGTCGTCGGCCGGGATGTCGCGGGTGGCGTGGTTGATCGCCTCAACATGCAGGGCGGCCCGGCGGCGAAACTCCTCCAGGCTCTCATCAGGCTGCATGTGGCGGGTCATCGCCAGGTCCGGGCAGTCAAGCTGGAGGACCAGGCCGGCACGGTGGATCTCGTCGTACTCGGCCTTCATCACGTCAGCCAGGGCAGCGATGTACTCCTCATGGCTGGGGTAGTACTGGTTCTGCAGGAAGACGGAGATCACCCCCGGCGACGCTGCGGTCATGAAGGCATCCTCAACATCCGCCCCGGCGACGGCCGTCTGGAGGTTGTCGATGTCGGCTCGCACGGCCTCGAGATCTCGGTAGGCAACCGGTCCGACGCAGGCCGGCATCTCGAAGTCCAGCTCGCCCATGACGCGCTGCATGTAGTCCGGGAACTCGAGCAGGTCGGCCGGCATTCCGCCCAGGCCCCCGGTCCCGCCAAAGCCATCCAGCCGTTCCTTGACGTACGTCGAATAGCCGATCTTCCCGGCTTCGCCGTCGTTGACCACGGTCACGCCGGCGTGAGCCTGACGCCGGACGATGTCGATGACGGCCTCCCGGATCTGCCCGGCCAGGTCCGCGCCGTCCGCATCCCCGTGGTCACGCCGCTGGAGGGCGTCCAACAGGGCCGGTGGCCGGGGAAGACTGCCGGTGTGGGTCGTCAGGACGTGCTCGGTCGATCGCTTCATGTCGCTCCCCCTGGTTGGCGTGCCTGGGGTTAATTCAACCTGAAGCTACTCGGGGGCGATAGCGCCGGCGACGAATTCGGCGATCGCCTCGGAGAACTCGCGCCGGCTCCGCTCCCACGTGTAGAACATGTGGCCGCCGTCGAAATGACGGACGGTCAGCCGGCCGGCCATGTCCGGATCAAGCCGCATGAGGTTGCGCAGCCGGTCGCTGCCGTAGTACGGCGTCACGAGGTCGTAGCGGCCGTGCGTGATGAATGCCTTCATGTGCGGGTTGAGCGCCATGCCGTAGCGAAAATCGTCGGTGGCACCGGCCGGCGGGATGAAGAAGTGCTCCGGTGCGTCGTTGCGCCAGGCCTCGTTGACCTCGTCGCTCAGCACCACGTACTCACGCTCGGTCTGGACGCCGATCTCGGAGCGAAGCTGGCGGTTGATGGCCATTGTGTAGGCGGGGCCGGTCCCGGCCAGCGTGGGGTCAGGACCGGCGAACTCATCCCGGTCAGGAAAGGGATCCGTGGTTGTGAGCGTGGCGTCGTACAGCCCCAGCACCCGGCGCTCGTCGCGGAGCAGTTCACGGGCGAACGTGCTCATGGTGATGCGTCCCTCGGCTCGCGCCACCAGATCGGGGCGGAGGCCGATGAGGTCGGCCAGCCGTCCCAGGATGCGTTCGCGCTCGCCGGCCGGCATCGACGCGCCGCGGGTGAGGAGAGTGGCGTACTCGCCGGTGGCGAATCTCTCGGCCTCTGGCAGGACGTCCTCAGGCGGCGTGCCGGCGGCGAAGGCGCGCGAGCGCCGGTGATGCACGGCCGCGATCGCCATCGTGGGCAGGAGGTCGACCCAACCCAGCACGTCGTAGTCGTTGGGGGAGATGGTTGTGAACTCGAGCGCGGGGGAGATGAGCACGGCGCCGCTGAGCCCGATGCCCGTCTTCTCCTGCAACATGCGCACGAGCCGGCCAACCCGGTAGCCGCCGTAGCTCTCACCGGCGATGAACACGGGCGCGCCCCAGCGGCCCTGGCCGGAGAGCCACCGGCTCATGAATTCGCACAGCGACTCGAGGTCGCGCTTGTAGCCGAAGTACTCGCCGCCGGGGCCCGGGTCGCCGCCGTCCGGCGGCTGCTTCTTCTCCTCGCTGGGCTTGCCGTCATCCTCGATGACGCGGCTGAAGCCGGTGCCCACCGGGTCGACGAACACAAGATCGGTGAACGCCAGCCACGATTGATCGTTGGCGACAAGCCGCGGGGGCATGACCGGGAGCGCGCCATCGGCAGGGAAGGCCACCCGCAGCGGACCGACGGCGCCCATGTGCAGGTACGCGGAGGACGCGCCGGGGCCGCCATTGAAGACGAAGGTCACCGGACGGGAGCCGTTGCCGTCGCCGTCGCCGGCGGCGACGTAGGAGACGGAGAAGATCTCGGCCGCCGGCTTCTCCTTCTTGCGCAGGACGATCCATCCTGCGCTCGCCGTGTAATCGATCGAAGCGTCTTTAGCCGTCCAGGTCGCGCTCGTCTGCGCCCCCGCCGGCGGCGTGTGATCTGACCCGGCGGCGGCCTTCTCGTTGTTGGTGTCCTCGTCTGCCATGACCGGGACGCTACCCGTCCTGGCCACGTCAGGTCACGCTGGGGCCGTCACCGGTAGCAGTAGGAGTCAGACGAGGCGTCGCCGCCCTGGAGGCGGATCTGATGCACGCGCCGGCCGCGGAACGCGTCGCCGTGCGGGAAGAAGGCCTCGTCGATGAAGATGCCGCCGCCGGGCTCGGCATCAAGCTTGGCCATCCAGGCGCCGACCCCATCCGGGAAGAACTGGTCATCCCAGGCCCCGTAGAGCGAATTGGTGAAGTAGACGCGCCGGCCGTCCCGGCTGACCTCCACCATCTGCGGGCCGCCGGCGAGCGGAAGATCCGGAGCGGCGGGGTGGGGCGCACGGCGAACGATCCCGCCCAGCTTGACGGATCCGGTCTCCTTCGGACGCGCCGGGTCAGTGACATCGAACTGCTTGATCTCCCCGGTCGCCCAGCAGGACACGTACAGG
>DASSZQ010000207.1:0-10948 GCA_035702755.1 Solirubrobacteraceae bacterium
GGCGTCGCCGACCGCACGTCCTTCGAGGTTGCGTCGGCCCAGACGTTCCCCGGCAGCGGTTACGACCTGGTGACGACCTTCGACTGCCTGCACGACATGGGCGATCCGGTCGGCGCCGCCGCGCACATCCGGCAGACGCTCGCTCCGGACGGTACCTGGATGATCGTGGAGCCGTTCGCCAACGACGATCTGGAGGCGAACCTGAACCCCGTGGGACGGCTCTTCTACGGCGCGCCACCGTCATCTGCACTCCCGCTTCGCTGGACCAGGAGGTCGGCCTCGCGCTGGGGGCGCAGGCGGGCGAGACCCGTCTCCGGCAGGTCGTGGCCCAGGGCGGCTTCACCAGGTTCCGCCGGGCGACTGAGACGCCGTTCAACCTCATCCTTGAAGCCAAGGCCTAGTGCCGTCGGTCCGACTGCCGGATAATCCAGGTGCCGCACGCACGAGGGCCAGTGTCTCGTCGGGCTAGTTCGTTTGCAGTCGAGGCACCCCTGGCAGCGCCTGCGCGGGCCTGCGGCCAGTTGGGCATCCACCAGCGGCACCTCTTGGTGCCAACGAACTAACCAGACGCGGCACTAGACCGACCACAGCGCTTGGGTGGGTGAGAGGCGCGCGGCGCGCAGTGCGGGGATGAGCCCGGCGAGTGCGCCGATGAGGAGGGAGGCGGCGATGCCGCCGGCCCAGGCTTCGGTGGGGATGATCGTCGCCCAATGCTTGGTGTGGGCGTAGACGGCTGTGGCTGCGGCGCCGAGGGCGACGCCGACGGATCCGCCGAGGAGGCCGAGGAGGACGGCTTCGGCGAGGAACTGCGTGCAGATGTGCGCTTTGGTGGCACCGAGCGCGCGCCGCAAACCGATCTCGGAGCGGCGTTCAAGCACGGAGATGATCATGATGTTGGCGACACCCACGGCGCCGACCAGAAGGGCGACGGCGCCGAGACCGAGGAAGAGACCATCCAGGGCGCTCCGGGCGTCAGCCTGGGCAACGAGCGCGTCGGAGGGCTGGCTGACGTTGACCCCGCTGGGGTTCTCAGGATTGGCGGTGGCGGCGAGGAGGGTGTCGACCCTGTTGACCCGGTTGTTCTGGGCGCGAAGGTAGATGGTGGAGGGGTGCCCGTCGAAGCCCAGGTATTTCTCTGCCGCGGGGTAGCCGATCAGGACGGAGGTGTCGATGGTGGAGACGAGCACGGCCGGTTTGAGGATGCCGGCGAGGTAGAACCATTGGCCGCCGACCCAGATCCTTTCGCCGGGGTGCAAACGGTCGATGCCGAGCAGTTGGGCCGCGACGGCGCCGAGTACGGCGACGGGTTCCTGGGCGGTGGCGGCGTTGAGGTACTGGCCCTGGGCGACCGTCGTGGCGACGACCCGTAGAAGGTTGAGACTGGCTGCTTGAACGGTCAGGCCGTTGGTGTCAACTGAGGGGACGTATGGGGTGCGGTAGGCGTTGGCGCCATTGACCGCTCCGGTGCTCTGTACCTGCTGGACACCGCCGATGCGGCCGATCATCGCCGGTGCCGTGGCGGGCAGCTCGGCGGTGGCGCCAGTGAGGCTCTGGCCGTTGCTGACCGTGAGCAGGTTGGTGCCGAGCTGGTTGATCTCGGCCAGCAGCCCGGCCTGCGAGGAGGCCGACAGGCCGAGCACGGCGACGATCGCGGCGACGCCGATGGCGATACCGAGGGCGGACAACCCGGCCCGCAGCCTCCGGCTGCGCAGTCCGACGGCAGAGAGGCGGGTCAGGTCCGAGAGCCGGAGCCGTCTCCGGCTCAGGGGGGCGGCGGTCACGACGGCTCCGCACGGCCGGGCCCCGTGTCGGCGACGATCTGCCCGTCGAGGATCTCGACCCTGCGGGGCATGCGCTCCGCGATCGCCTGGTCGTGAGTGATGACCACGATCGTTGAGCCGGCCCGATGGAGCTGGTCGATCAGGTCCAGGATGGCCTGCCCTGTCGCCTGGTCGAGGTTTCCGGTCGGCTCGTCGGCGAGCACGATCGCGGGCCGGCCGACGAGGGCCCGGGCGATCGCGACCCGTTGACGCTGCCCGCCGGAGAGCTGCGTCGGACGGGCGCCCGCGCGCTGCGCCAGCCCGACCAGCTCGAGTGCCTGGAGAGCACGCTCGCGGCGCTGCCCGATGGGGATACCGGCGTACACGAGCCCGTCAGCGACGTTGTCCAACGCGGTTGCGTGCTCGACCAGGAAGAACTGCTGGAAGACGAATCCGATCCGGGTGGCGCGAAGGAAGGCGAGATCGTCGTCGGCCATCGTTCCCACGTCGAATCCGGTGATCCGTAGCCGGCCGCTGGTGGGCTGATCCAGGGTCCCCATCAGTTGCAGCAGGGTGGTCTTGCCTGACCCGGAGGGGCCGATGATCCCAACCAGCTCTCCCGCACCGATGGCGAGGTTCACCTCCCGCAGGGCGTGGACGGGCGGTTGGCCGGGATAGGTCTTGGCCACGCCGTCGACATCGATCACCGGTACCCCTGTAGCGCCGGTCGCGAAGCCGTTGCCGGCCGCGACCGCGTCGTCGTCCTGTGTGGGTGGCGGGGTCATGGTCATGTTGATGCGACCACGACTCTCTGGCCGGCGACCAGCCCCGGGGCAGTGACCTGCACCAGCCCCTCGGCGTCGTCGAACAGCCCGAGCCACACCGGCACCAGATGGCCGGTCCCGGCGGCGCTGACGACCTCGACGGCGTATCCGCTGCTGGACCGAGCCAGCAGCGCGGTCACGGGCACCACCAGGGCGTCGGGCACCCTGGCGGTCGTGATACCGACCTGCACCGGCGCCTGATCCCACGTGCCCGTAGCGGCCGGATGCGACGGGGTGACACCCACGGTGATGGTTGGGGTGCTGTTCTGTGAACTGCCTGAGGAGCACGTGTCCGTCCCGGGCACGCCGGAGCTGGACCCCGGGCCGCCCGGCCCGGGGCTGGAAGGGCAGGTGGCGACCGCTCCCACCGACGAGACGACACCCGGTGTGGTTCGGTTGTCTGGCAGGGTGATGCTCACCCTGTCCCCGACCGTCACATCGGTCTGCTGCGAGGCGTCCAAAGCGACCTGTACCTGGCGCGTCGTCGAGGTCGCCTGGATGACCAGCTCGCCGGGCCGGGTACGGCCGCCGAGCTGGGCCGACACGCTCGTCACCCGCAGGGCGGCGGGCTCGAACACCGCCTGCCCCAGCGCCAGCGTGCCGTTCTGGCTCAGCCCCAGGGCGGTTTCGAGCTTCTCCACGGCCACGGTGGTGGCCGCCCCAAAGGTGGCCGATCTTGGGCTGAGCTGAGCCCGGGTGGCATAGCCAAGCGCGACTAAGTCCGCGTTGAGTTCGGCGACGTCGGGACCATTCGTCCCCGCCGACAACGTGCGATAGGCGGGCGTCGCGCCGTGCAGCAACACCACCGGGCTGTCGTTGACTCGGTAGAGCACGTGGCCCTGCACGATCACCTGGCCGGGGGCGGGCAGCTCAGTGTACGTGCCCCGGGCCTGATTGATCACCGCGTACGGAAAGCCGTCCGAACGCGCCCGGTAGGTCAGGGTCCCGGGCTCGGAGACCATGGCCGAGAGCGTCCTCTTCTGCACCTGCGCGGTACGCACCCGCGGGGGCTGCGCGACCAGCGCCTGGCGCGCGGGACCGGATGTGAGCACCATGCCACCCGCGGCGACCAGGGCAACCAGGAGGGCCGCTGCGCCCACCACCCACGCCTTGCGCCTCACCGCGTGACCCCCGCTGCGGCTGCCGCACTGCCGCACTTCTGCATCCCGGCGTGGAGTGCGCCCATTCCACCGGGTGTTGCGGCAGATGGGATTCGGTTGGTGTCGATCAGGGGCCCATTCGCGAGCGGGTCCGGGAAGTCAGGCACGCCGTGTGCGCGCATGCACTGGGCGAAGCTGAGGGCCGCCTGCTGCTGCCGGGTGCTGCGCTTGGTGCCCGTGAACCCCGCTGGCTCGAGGTTCTTGCACGCGCTGATCGCCTGCTTGAAGGCCGGGGTGGTTGGGTCCAGCCCTGAGCCGTTGGCCACTGCGTCGATGGTGAGCTTGCCCGAGGCGCTGGGGTCAGGGAACTGGCTGACCCCGTTGTGGCGCATGCACTGGGCGAACTTCACCGCCTTGGCATGATTGGAGGCGGCAGGATCACCGCCATTGCCGCTGCTGCCCGCGGCGGTGCCGACCGGCGCGCCTGAACCGCACCCGCTGATCAAGGCAACCAGGGCGAACACGCCAAGGGCGGCCGCCGGACATCGCTTTCTGCGCATGTGTTCTCCTGAGGGGTAGTTGAGTGCGTGGACATGGGGCTGTACTTGGGGACGGTGCCGGCGACGCTCACGCCTCCCCAGTCAAGGCAGCCCGGTGTTACCGGGGCGTATGCGACTTTCGATATGCCGGCGATATGGTCGGCCTGGCAGCATCCGCGGGCATGCGGGTGTTGATCGTCGAGGACGAGCGCTATATGGCAGAAGCCATCCGCGACGGCCTGCGCCTGGAGGCGATAGCGGCGGACATCGCATGCGACGGCGACACCGCGCTTGAGCTACTGAGCCTCAACGCCTACGACATTGCCGTGCTGGACCGCGACATCCCCGGGCCCTCCGGCGACGACATCGCTGCAGGCCTCGTCGCCTCCGACAGTGGCATTCCGATCCTCATGCTCACCGCCGCCGACCGGCTCGACGACAAGGCCACGGGGTTCGGACTCGGCGCTGACGACTACCTCACCAAACCCTTCGCGCTCCAGGAACTCGTGCTCAGACTCAGAGCGCTTGACCGCAGGCGCCGCCACAACAGGCCGCCGGTGCGAGAGATCGCGGGTCTGCGGCTGGATCCGTTCCGCCGCGAGGTCTACCGCGACGGCCACTACATCGCGCTCACCCGCAAGCAGTTTGCCGTGCTCGAGGTCCTCGTCGCGGCCGAAGGCGGCGTCGTCAGCGCCGAGGAACTGCTCAACCGAGCGTGGGATCACAACGCAGACCCGTTCACCAACGCCGTGCGCATCACGGTCTCGGCGCTGCGCAAACGTCTCGGCACGCCCCCGCTCATCGCCACCGTTTCCGGCGTCGGCTACCGCATCAGCACCCAACCAGAACCCGAAGGAGAGGACGAAGACCGTGGATAGAGCCCCCGGTCTGAGCGTTCGTCTCAGACTCACCCTCAGCTACGCCGGCTTCCTGATGCTCGCCGGCACCTTGCTGCTCGCCGCCGTGTGGGTGTTCCTGCTGCGCTATGTCCCCGCCCGGGCGTTCATCGTCCCCGGCTCGGCCAGCCCCTTTGTGAGCGGTGTCTTTCCCGTCCGGTCCAGCCTGCTGCACGTCTTTGCTCCCAGAGCAGCCGCCGTGCTGGCATTTCTACTCATGTTCGGTCTCGTCGGCGGATGGCTCCTCGCCGGCCGGATGCTCGCGCCCCTGGCCCGCATCTCCGACGCCACCCGCGCAGCGACGACCGGATCGCTCTCCCACCGCATCCGCCTACCGGGCCGCAAAGATGAATTCCGGGACCTTGCTGACGCCTTCGACAGCATGCTGGCGCGACTTGAGGCGCACGTCGACGAACAGCAGAGATTTGCCGCTAACGCCTCCCACGAGCTGCGCACCCCGCTGGCCATCACCCAGACCCTGCTCGACGTGGCGCGCAAGGATGCACATCAGTACAACGGCGAACTCATCGAGCGCCTTCAGTCCGTCAACACCCGGGCGATCGACCTCACCGAAGCATTGCTCGTGCTCAGCCGCGCCGGCCGGCGGTCCTTCGCCCGCGAATACGTCGACCTGACCCTCATTGCGGAAGAGGCCACCGAAGCGCTCCTCCCGCTCGCAGAGCAGCGGGGCAGCACCATCGAGACCTCCGGCGACCTCACCCCAACCATCGGCTCACCGGCGCTCCTGCTGCAGATGG
Organism: Solirubrobacteraceae bacterium; assembly: GCA_035702755.1. Classification (GTDB taxonomy): domain Bacteria; phylum Actinomycetota; class Thermoleophilia; order Solirubrobacterales; family Solirubrobacteraceae; genus Palsa-465. The sequence goes on from DASSZQ010000207.1 coordinate 5,878, forward strand.
TGACGAACCTCGTGCACAACGCGATCGTCCACAACCTGACCGAGCAGGGCTCCGTGTGGGTCACGGCGAGCACCCAGCCCACGAGCGTCCTGCTCACCGTCGAGAACACCGGCGAAAAGCTCCACCCCCACGCGGTCGCCACGCTGGTCGAGCCGTTTCAGCGCGGCTCAGAGCGCAGACGCAGTGACCACGGAGGTGTCGGCCTTGGCCTGGCGATCGTCGAGAGCATCGCTCAGGCACACGACGGAACCCTCACCCTCACCCCCCGCGATGCCGGCGGGCTGCGGGTCACGGTGCAACTACCCGTCGCGCCGCTCCACACCGGCCCAGGGCGATCAGCGAGCCACGAGACCGCCGAGATAGGAGGGCATGGGGGTCAGTTCCGGGTGGCGGCGTCCGGTCCGCCGCGCCACGCACTCGCTGAGCCGGCTGGACGAGGCCTGCCGGCGCGTCCACCCCGCTGGTAGTGGCGATTTGAGTCGGTGGCGCTGACCAGGAGCGTCGCCGCGGCGGCGACCAGCCACAGCATGATGGCGGCGAGCAGATCCGCGGGGGCGTAGGTCGCGACATGCTGGCCGACCGCCGCCAGCAGGCTCACGGACGTGAGGCCGAACGCCACCGGCACCCCAAGCCGACCCCACCGGCGCCCGCGATCGTTGGCCCGCGCCAGGGCCAGCCACACCACAGCGGCGATGGGAGCACCGATCTCGGCAGACACGACGCGACCGTGCAACATGGCGGCCGCTTGCGCTGCCTCCAGGTGCGGGAGCGACCGGCTGACGGCCGCCCGGACGGAGGCTTGGCTGGCGATCACCACGCTCATCGCGACCAGCTCCAGACCGGCGGCTACGACCAGCAGCCTGACTGCCCAGAACACGCTCGGCACGGAGCGCGGTGTCACGGGGCGCAGCCGCATCCACAGCGCAGTGCGCAACAGGTCCGCCGAGTCGGCGAGGGCAGGCCTGCGGCGTCCGCTGTGGGCGCACGCCAACAGGACGACGAGCATCTCCTCCCCGTGCTCGCGGCGGAACTCCCTTGGGTAGCAGGCCAGCAGCCGCCGGTAGCGACGCTCAAGCTGTGACTGGTCGGTCATGCCACCCCCGGGGCCGAATCCAGCCGCATCATCGCGACACTGGCGTTGGACTGCAGGCGTGCCGCCTCCTCGGCCAGCCGCTCGGCTCCGGCAGCTGTCAACCGGTAATAGCGCCGCAGGCGGCTCTCCACGATCTCTTCGCGATCGAGCTCGACCAACCCATCCGCGCGCAGGCTGCGAGACCGCGACTCGATCGATCTCGGCCGGCTGAGTGGCGTTCAACCCGCCCCCGCGAGCGGGACCCAGGCGCGGCCGGCGGGGTCAGTCTGACCGAGGTGCCACTGACACCGATTCCGTGAGCCCTGCCATTCCCTGACGGATCGCTGCCAGGACCTCAGCGCTTCGTGCGCCGAGGTTGTGGCGGCGTGCCAGCGAATCCGGCTCCGGGTACGTCAGCCAGACCTGCCCGTCGTCATCCTCCCACGCCAGCGCCCTGAACGGGAGATCGATGCCGGCCGTCTGTTGGTCGAGCATGAGCGCTGTGCCGGCGCGCGGGTTGCCGAAGATCAGCAGTTCGGTGGGTCTCAATTCGAGACCCACCTCGGCCGCATTCGCGCTGTGGTCGATCCGACCGAATATCTGAAGTCCCGCCGCGCCAGCCGCCTCCGCGAGCCGGTCGATCACCCTGTTCACGGGCCACTGACAGGGCACCGACCGAAATTGCGCGTCATCCAAGGCTAGTTCCTTACGATCGCGGGCCGAACCTGTCATGAGCGGCTAGCAAAGCTACCAACGGGGCATCACCGCGTCGCGCCCCCGGGCGGCTCGCTGTACCTGACGGACTTCGGCGGCGATAGCCCCCACCTGCACGTCCTTCCGCACCGGCGGCTTGGCTGGCGTCAGTCAGGCCGGCTGGAGAGTCCCGGCGAACACCTGCCAGGCGAGGACGGACTTGGCGAACAGACTGAGGAGCATGTAGACACGCTCGCCGTAGAGGTAGTCGCGCCAGCGGCCGACGCGGCGGTACTGCAGCGCCATGTTGAGGGCGAAGATGTTGAAGAAGGCGAAGATCGAGGCGTAGATCGCGTAGACGAACCCGGGCGGGTTCTTGGCGCCGACGAGGTAGATCGCCACCGCAATCCAGGGCACGATCCCCGCGAAGCATCCGAACCAGTAGGCGGTCCAGTTGGTGCGCGTGCTGGTCTGGTTGTGCAACTCCATGATCCAGCCAAACAGGATCATGGTGGCGTTGAGCGCGAGGATGAGGATCAGACTGGCGATGTCGTAGATGCCGACGAGCATCGCGATCACGACCATCATCAGCGAGGAGGACAGCGAGTACTCGATCCAGCGGGCGGGTTGAACCCCGCGGGTCAGGTTGCGCTCATACCAGGCGCGCACGCGTGGTGAGGACAGTGCGGCGTGCGCGACCGCGGAGATGATCAGGAAGGCGGCGACCAGCGGTCCGATCCGCACGCGGAACAGCTCGTTGGGAACGGCGATGAGTTTGTTGGTGGCGCTGTCCATGCGCAGGAAGGAGCTGGTCACCGGGAGCGCGAACGAGCTGGCCAGGGCCAGGATCGCGAGCGCCTGGCCGAGGTGGACGAGCGAGAGCCCGGCGTTCCAGCGGCGCAGGCCGTGCAGCTTCTCGGCGTCGGACGTCTGTGGGTGGGTCAGGGTGGTCATGTGGGGTACTCCAGCCCCGCAGGCCGCCGCGGAAGGCGGCAGCCTGCGGGATGAGGCAGTGGTGCTAACGGGGAATCAGGACCGTGTTGATGACATGGATGACACCGTTTGAGGCGGCGATGTTGGCCTTGATGACGCGCGCGCCGCCGACGGTGACGGCACCGTGGTTGACGCGCACCTTGAGCGACTGGCCGTTGAGCGTCTTGATCGCGTGCAGCTTGACGACCTTCGCCGCGGTCAGCTTGCCCTTGGCCACGTGGTAGAGCAGGACCGCGCGGAGCTTCGCCTTATCCTTGGCCAGCGCCCGGAGGGTGGCCTTGGGGACCTTGGCGAATGCGGCGTCGGTGGGCGCGAACACGGTGAACGGCCCCCTGCCCTGAAGGGTGCCGGCGAGTCCGGCCTGCTTCACGAGCATGACGAGGGTCTTGAACTGCCCGGCCGCAACGGCCGTCTGAACGATGTTGGGCTTGACGGCGGGCTTCGCCGACGCCATCGACGCGACGGGCGCGATGGCCGAGAGCGACAGGGCACCGGCGGCCGCGAGGGCCACGAGTCTGTGAGTGAGCTTCATCCCGGTCTCCTTAGACAGAAGCTAGACGATAATTCGACGAAGATACCCCGCCCGCACCGCATTTGTCAAGGGTCTGTCTAAAGTATGTATAATGATTTCGGGCCGGCGTGCGCGGGCCGCTACCGGCTCCAGCTGGGACCAACAGCGTCGCGGGCGAGGACGTGGACCCGGCCTCCCCCGTACGGGAGGGTCACGACGCTCTCCACTCCCCCCGCCCGGTCCTGGACGCCGAGGATCGTCGTCCCGTCACGGGAGAGTGCGGCACCGCGAACGACACCACCGGACGTTGTGGAACCGACGCGGCGCACAGCGCCGGTGCGGACGTCGACGGTGACGACGTAGCTGATGCCGGGACCGGCGAACTCGGCGATCAGCCTCCGCCCGCTGGCCGACCAGTCAACCGGCGTGAAGCCGAACATGTGCAGGCCGATCGCCGCATGCGTCAGACGGTGCCGCCCGGTGCCATTCGGTCTGACGAGGTACAGGTTCTGCTTGGGGATCGGATCCGACGCCGTGGCCGGGCTCTGGCGCACAAAGACGATCCAGTCACGCCCCCACAACGGCATCATGCTCTGCCCGTCAAAGGTGAGCCGGACGGCACGCCCGCCTGAGGCGGCCACGCGGTAGATGTCGTCGCGGATCGGATTCGCCGAAGGCGACCAGGTGTAGGCGAGCTCGGTGCCGTGCGGCGAGAAGCTCACCGAGTACGGAAGGCTGGCACGGGAGACCGGGCGGATGGCCCCGGACCTGACGTCGATCACCACAGTCCGTTCGGTCTGCCGGGTGGTGCGGGTCACCCGCGTCTGCTCGATGGCCGCGATGTGCCGGCTGTTGGGCGACCAGCTGACCGCGAGCAGGATCGGCGCGGAGAGCAGCACCCGCGGCGGGCCGCCGCCGGCGGCGATCAGCATCAGCCGTTCCCGGGCGGACGAGGAGGTCGAACGGTAGGCGACAAGCCGCCCGTCCGGAGAGATCATCGGCGATGACCCAGCGGCGAGCCGCCGGGCGTGCGTGCCGTCGTCGCGAGCGATCCAGATCGTCGGATGCGATGTTCTGAAGCCACGCTCGTAGACCAGTCGCGCCTGCGCAGAGGAGGCCGCGCCGACCGCGGCGACCGCCGTGATGGCGACCGCGCCCAGCGACCGCCACCGCCCCGCCACGCACCTCACCGGCCTCGCCCGGACGGCCCGCCATACCCGTCGACCCAGCATGCATGCATCGTGCGCCGGTGCCGCCCGCCGCGCATCCGGTCGGACCCGGAACCCGCTCGCGGAAGAGCCGCGACGTCAGGCTGCGCGCGCAAAATGGCAAATCGCGCCTGAAGCCAGGCTCAGTTTGACGCCGGTGAGCGAAAGGAGCGACGCGCGGCGAGTCTGGCAGCTTTCGCTCGGTCAGCGCTCCCGCTGGTGGCGGTGCCACCACGCATAGAGTCCTGCCGGGGGGAAGACCAACAGAAGCCCAACCAGCCACGGCTCCATTCTTGGATACTCACGTCGTGCCGGGAGAGGGCCCGAGCCGCCTGTGAACAGCGCTCTCAGGCCCCATAGCGAAGACGGACGAGGCCGCCCCGGCACCCATGGCGGATCGGAAGACATTTCCCGTGCGCTCGCCGGCATCCCTACTCGACGGTGATGGCGAGCACGGCGCCCTCGGCGACGCTCTGCTTGCCGCGAACACGGCGGCCCAGGCGATAGAAGAGCATGACGACCCGGTAGGAGATCTTGTAGCGGTCCAACAGGAGCCTCTGAACGCGCTCCATGTCGGCCTCGTCGGTCAGCACC
>DASSZQ010000221.1:0-6344 GCA_035702755.1 Solirubrobacteraceae bacterium
GTCCAGACCGACAACAACCTGCACACCGGCGACGGGCTGGAGAACCTGTTCAACCTTGTCCTCAACGCCGACGGTCTGACGGTGAAGTCGATCCCGTTCCCGGCGATCCTCAACAACTGCGTGGCGCCCGCGCCCGGCCAGACGCCGCCCCCGTGCTACGTCAACGCCAACCAGGGCGCCGAGCAGCAGGTCTACAAGGAGTTCATGCGGGTGACCAAGCCGTCGGAGGCGAAGGCATCGACGACCGGGGCGGCGAACAAGAGCGTCTCGCCCTCCGGCTCCGGCGGTCATCACCACCGCAGCGCGCCGGGCGTCCCGGCCGGCCTCACCCCGGACCCCACCGACGGTCAGGCCCAGGCGGCGGCGCTGCACCACGTGCCGTTCCCGGTCTACTACCCCAAGTTCATCGTGTCCGGGTCGCACTACTGCTCGGCTCAGACGGGCAACTGCGACGATCCCCAGCAGCCGGCAAGCGAATACGCCAAGTCCTATCCCCGCGCCTACGCGATCCGGGATCGCCAGGGGCACAGGTACTCCGCCTACTACATGACGCTGGAGCTCAATCCGGTGCTCGGCGAGTACTACGGCGTCCAGGGCACGACCTGGATGAACCCGCCGCTGCTCGACCATCCCTCGGCGACCAAGGTCGTCAACGGCAAGCAGCTGGAGCTGTTCGCCGCCGGCGGGAATCTGATGACGGTCGCCTGGAAGACGCCGAAGGCCGTGTACTGGATCGAGAACACGCTGGCCGGGACCGTGCCCAACAAGCAGATGGTCCAGATCGCCGCGTCGCTCGCCCGCGGCGGGTGATCCCGCCGCCCGCCCGTCCCTCGCTTGGCCGTCGCCTCTCCGCGCCCGCTACCCTCGCCTCGTCATGAATGCAGAGCGTGAACCGATTGCGGTGATTGGTACCGGTTATGTGGGTTTGGTGACCGGGGTGGGGTTTGCTGAGTTGGGGTCGGAGGTGTGGTGCATCGATATTGATGCGGAGAAGATCGCGCGGTTGGAGCGGGGGGAGATCCCGATCTATGAGCCGGGGTTGGCGGAGGCGGTGGCGCGCAACCGGGAGCGGTTGCATTTCTCTACGGAGCTGTCGCCGGCGTTGGAGCGGGCGCGGTTGTTGTTTGTGGCGGTGGGGACGCCGCCGACGTATAGCGGGGATGCGGATCTGTCGGCGGTGCATGCGGTGGTGGGGGCGATGCCGGTGTCAGATCGGCATGCGTTGGTGATGAAGAGCACGGTTCCGGTGGGGACGGGGGCGTCGATCAAGCGCCATTTTGCGCAGACGGGGAAGGGGGGGTTTGCGTATGTGTCGTGTCCGGAGTTTTTGAAGGAGGGGTCGGCGCTTGCGGATTTCATGGAGCCCGATCGTGTGGTGATCGGTGATGACGGCAGTTGGGCGGGGGATGCGGTGGCGGAGTTGTATGCGCCGCTGTCTGCGCCGGTGGTGCGTACGGATATCGCGTCGGCGGAGATGGTCAAGCTGGCGGCCAACGCGTTTTTGGCGACGAAGATCTCGTTTATCAACGAGATCGCCAATGTGTGTGAGGAGACGGGCGCCGATGTGTTGGAGGTGGCGCGGGGGATGGGGTTGGATCGGCGGATCGGGCAGGCGTTTTTGAAGCCGGGGATTGGGTTTGGGGGGTCGTGTTTTCCCAAGGATGTGTCAGCGTTGAAGCAGTTGGCGGGCAACAGCGGGTATCACTTTCAGTTGTTGACGGCGGTGATTGAGGTCAACGAGTTGCAGAAGCGGCGGGTGGTGGGCAAGCTGCAGAAGCATTTGGGGTCGTTGGTGGGGCGGCGGATCGCGTTGTTGGGGTTGGCGTTTAAGGCCAATACCGATGACATGCGGGAGGCGTCGTCGTTGGTGTTATCGGCGCGGTTGCAGGCCGATGGGGCGCATGTGTCGGCGTATGACCCGGTCGCGGAGGCTGAGGCGCGCAAGTTGATGGGTGGGGTGCGGTTTGCCGACAGCGCGCTTGAGGCGGTGGAGGGTGCGGATGCGTGTGTGGTGGTGACTGAGTGGCCGGAGTTCGCGCAGTTGGATTGGGGGGTGGTGCGCGAGCGGATGGCCGGTGATCTGATCGTCGACGGCCGCAACTTCATCGATCGTGAGACGGCGACCGCTGCCGGTTTTGTCTACGAGGGCGTTGGCAGGTGAGGAGACGCTTCGCTTACTCCCCACCTGCTGGCAGGTTTTGGCAGAGCCAGAACCTGGGGCTGCGGGCAGGCAGCGCCGCCGTGGGGGGTGAGGCGTGCAGGCGCTGATCCTGGCCGGGGGGGAGGGGACGCGGCTGCGGCCGCTGACCTCGACCGTGCCCAAGCCCGTCGTGCCCCTCGCCGGCCGGCCGTTCATCTCCTACATGATCGAGTGGCTGCGCGGCCACGGCGTCGACGACGTCATCCTGGCCTGCGGCTTCATGGCCGACGGCGTGCGCTCGGTGCTGGGGGACGGCGCCGCGCTGGGCGTGTCGCTGCGCTACGTCGAGGAGCCCTCGCCGCTGGGCACGGGGGGCGCGCTCAAGTACGCCGAGGACCTGCTCGCCGAGCGCTTCTTCATGCTCAACGGGGATGTCCTCACCGACATCGACCTCACCGCCCAGCTCGCCCAGCACGAGGCGACCGGCGCCCGGGCCACGGTGGCGCTGATACCGGTGGAGGACCCCTCGGCCTACGGCCTGGTGCGCCGCAACGGCGACATGTCGGTGAGCGAGTTCGTCGAGAAGCCGAGCGCGGAGGAGATCGACACCCACCTCGTCAACGCCGGCGCCTACATCCTGGACCGCGACATCCTCGCCGGCATGGCGCCGGCGGGCACGCGGATCTCCATCGAGCGCGACGTGTTCCCGTCGCTCGTCGGCGAGGGGCTGTACGGCTATGAGGCCGCCGGGTACTGGATGGACATCGGCACCCCGGAGCGCTACCTGCAGGCCACGTTTGAGATCCTCGAAGGCGACGTGCAGACCGAGACCGGCCGGCGGATCGCCGACGGCCAGGGCGTGCTGTGGGAGGACGGGCGGGCCGCGGGGGGGACGGTGCACGCGCCGGCGCTCGTCGGCTCCGGCTGCGAGGTGGCGGCGGACGCCGTGATCGGCCCGCGCACCGTGCTCGGCCGCGGGGTGAGCGTGGGCGCCGGCGCCCACATCGACAGCTCGGTCCTGCACGACGGGGCGCGAGTGGGGGCCGGGACGCGGATCCAGGGGTCGATCGTCGGTCCCGGGGCCCGGATCGGTGACGGGTGCACGCTGCACGGGCGGGTCATGCTGGGGCAGGATGTGACCATCGGATCCGGCAACACCCTGCGCGCCGGCATCCGGCTGTTCCCGGGGGTCGCGCTGCCCGACGAGGCGGTGGCGTTTTGATGGCCGGCGGTGGCACCGCAGCGCGCAGGCGGATGGGCAGGACGACGACAACCGGAGCGGAGGCAGCGTGAGCGTGACGACCGAGCTGACGGCGGAGGCGATCGCGCAGGTCGATCGCACCGGACAGATGGCCGACATCCTCGGCCTGCCAGATCATCTCCGTGACGCGCTGTGGCGGGTGGAGTCGGCCAACCTCAAGCCTCAGGATTCCCCCGGCGGCCTGGTCGTCGCCGGGATGGGCGGGTCGGCGATCGGCGGGGCGCTGGCCCGCGCCACGCTCGGCGACCGGGCGTCGCGGCCGATCATCATCGCGCGCGGCTACGGCCTTCCGGCCTGGGTCACGCCGGAGGCCACCGTCCTGTGCTCCAGCTACTCCGGCGAGACCGAGGAGACACTCGCCGCCTACGAGGCCGCCGGCGCGCTGGGGGCGCGCCGGATCGTCTGCACCACCGGCGGCCGCCTCGCTGCTGGCGCGCGGGCCGACGGAGTGCCGGTCATCCCGCTGCCCGGAGGCTTTCAGCCCCGGGCCGCCGTCGGCTATTCGCTGGTGGTCGCGCTGGAGGTGGCGGCCCTGGCCGGCGCCGGCGAGCAGCTGCGCACCGAGATCGACGTCGCCGCCGAGCACGCCGCGCGGCTCATCGCCGAGTGGGGGCCGGACGCCCCGGAGGACTCGACGGCCAAGACGCTGGCGCGGGAACTCTCCGGGACCGTGGCCCAGATCGCCGGCGCCGGGCTGACGGCGCCGATCGCCTACCGGTGGAAGACACAGATCAACGAGAACGCCAACGCGCCGGCGTTCGCCGCCGAGCTGCCGGAGCTTGACCACAACGAGATCGTCGGCTGGGAGCACGCGGCCGACGCCGGCCGCTTCAGCGCCGTGTTTCTCGACGACTGCGACCTGCATCCCCGGGTCCGGGCGCGGATCGCGCTGACGCTGGACGTCATCGGCGATCAGGCGGCAAGCCGCCACCGGGTCGAGAGCCTGGGGGGGACCCGGACCGAACGGCTCGTGTCGCTGGTGCTTCTCGGAGACCTCGTGTCGACGTACATGGCGATCCTCGCCGGGCGGGATCCGGCGGCGATCGGGCCGATCGACCGGCTCAAGCGCGCGCTCGCCGAGCAGACGCAGTAGCTGCTCGGCGCCGCGTTCCTCTTGAACCTTGACACATCCGTGGTAAGGTTTGGCGGCGTGCAGTCGCTGACGATCAACGAGGCCGCGAGCACCACCGGATGGTCGCCGCGGATGCTGCGGTATGTCGAGCAGGCGGGGCTGGTGGCCCCGGCGCGCTCGGCGTCCGGCTACCGCCTCTACGGGGCGGGCGAGCTGCAGCGGCTGCGCACGCTCAAGGAGCTGCTGGCTCAGTTTGAGATCTCGCTCTCAGACGTGGCCTTCGCCCAGCGAATGGCGACCGACGCCGACTTGCGAGCCGCCGTGCAGCGGTGGCTGGCGGCGGAGGCGCGGCGGCCGGAGCACGTGCAGGCCGAGGACTGGCTGCGCTTTGAGCAGGAGAAGCACCAGCGCCTGCTCGCGGCCGCCGCCTGAGCGGGGCGGGCCGCGCCGGTCCGCGGCCGCATCGACTTCACAACGCTGACAACGACTAGGACCCCGGAGAGAACATGAGCACCACTGCCGAGAAGACGGACTTCAAGGTCGCCGATCTGTCGCTGGCCGAGTTCGGCCGCAAGGAGATCTCGCTGGCCGAGCATGAGATGCCGGGACTGATGGCGACGCGGGCGGAGTTCGCCGATTCGCAGCCGCTGAAGGGGGCGAAGATCACCGGCTCGCTGCACATGACCGTGCAGACGGCGGTGCTGATCGAGACGCTGACGGCGCTGGGGGCTGAGGTCCGCTGGGCGTCGTGCAACATCTTCTCCACCCAGGATCACGCGGCGGCGGCGATCGTCGTCGGTCCGGAGGGCACCCCGGAGGACCCGCAGGGCGTGCCGGTGTTCGCCTGGAAGGGCGAGACGCTGGAGGAGTACTGGTGGTGCACCGAGCAGGCGCTGTCCTGGCCGGAGGGGGATGGCCCCAACATGATCCTCGACGACGGCGGTGACGCGACGCTGCTCGTGCACCAGGGCGCGCAGTACGAGGCCGAGGGCCAGGTGCCGGATCCCTCGACGGCCGACTCGGAGGAGTTCCGGGTGGTGCTGTCGGTCCTGACGCGGTCGCTTGAGGAGGACAACCAGCGCTTCACGCGGATGGCCAAGCAGATCAAGGGCGTGACCGAGGAGACGACGACCGGCGTGCACCGCCTGTATCAGTTCGCCCGCGAGGGCCGGCTGCTGTTCCCGGCCATCAACGTCAACGACGCGGTCACCAAGAGCAAGTTCGACAACAAGTACGGCTGCCGGCACTCGCTCATCGACGGGATCAACCGCGCCACCGATGTGCTCATCGGCGGCAAGGTCGCCGTCGTGTGCGGCTACGGTGACGTGGGCAAGGGCTGCGCGGAGTCGCTGCGCGGCCAGGGCGCCCGGGTGATCGTCACCGAGATCGATCCCATCTGCGCGCTGCAGGCGGCGATGGACGGCTATCAGGTGGCGCGACTGGAGGACGTGCTGGACGTCGCCGACATCTTCGTGACCGCGACCGGCAACAAGGACGTGATCACCGCCGAGCACATGGCGAACATGAAGCACCAGGCGATCGTCGGGAACATCGGCCACTTCGACAACGAGATCGACATGGCCGGCCAGGAGAAGATCGACGGCATCCGCAAGATCAACATCAAGCCGCAGGTCGACGAGTGGGTGTTCCCGGGCGGCAACACGATCATCGTCCTGTCCGAGGGGCGGCTGCTGAACCTCGGCAACGCCACCGGGCATCCCTCGTTTGTGATGAGCAACTCGTTCACCAACCAGGTCATGGCCCAGATTGAGCTGTTCGGCAACCGCGGCGAGTACGAGAAGAAGGTCTACACGCTGTCCAAGCAGCTGGACGAGAAGGTCGCCCGCCTGCACCTGGACGCGCTCGGCGTC
>DASSZQ010000247.1:0-31413 GCA_035702755.1 Solirubrobacteraceae bacterium
ATCGAGATGGTGGTGATAAGGGGGTTCATGGCGTAAAAGGAGTGTCAGGTCGAAAGGTCCCACTCCTCCTTTCGGCAGAACGTCTGTTCCCTGAAGGCCGACGTCATCGAACGGACACCCCGGTCCGGATCGGCGCGGCGCAGCGCGCATCGCTGCGAGCCCGCGCTCGTCCGACACTGCGCTGGTCCGGCACTGCGCCGGTCCGGCACTGCGCTCGTCCGGCACTGCGCTGGTCAGACATTGCGCTGGTCCGACACGGCGTGCGCGCTGCGCGGGGCCTCGGTCGACGACGGCGATGACGAGAGGCCCAGGGCGGAGCGGCCGGTTTGTGCGAGATTCGCATCGCGCCGTGCGATTTCGCCGATGAATGGCCTCTGGCGACGATTTTGTTCGAGATCTTCTGCGCCGATCCGGATTTCGAACGCCTTCGACCCCACAGGCCGGGGAATCTCGCCCGCAGCCCGGCCTTGGCCCGCGCCCCTCATCACTGCTGCCTGTAGACCATCCGTGCCTGGGGGCGGGCGCACCTGCGCCGACCGGGGTCAGCCGAGCGTGTAGCCGTAGCTGCGGAACTGCGCGTCGACCGCGCCCAGCGCGCGATCCGACCGGTTGATGTCCTCCTCGGCCTGCTGGTAGCCCGCCGCATCCTGCCTGCTCGCGGCCGTGGCGAGCGCCCGGTAGGCGGCGGCGTTCATGCGCAGCGCCCCCTCCAACGGCTGGTTGGCCAGGCTGACCGTCTTGGTCGTGATGTGGTGCGCGCCGGTGGCCGCCTGGTCATCGGCGGTGGCAAGACGCTGCGCGGCGGCAGCTCGCACCTTCAGGTCGCTGGAGCGTAGGTCGCCGGCCGCCGCTGACCGTGTGGCGTTGAGGCGACTCATGATCCGGTTCAGTTCAAAGCCATAGGCGGCATTCGCCACCGGCGAGCGCACCTGCCCCGCGGTCACCTTCACCGTTCCCAGGACCCGCTCGCAACTGCTGGTGAAGGCGACGCTCGGAGTGGTCGTCGAGCACAGCGCGGTGATCGTCCCCCGCGTGGTGGGCAGCGCGTACAGCGACTCAGAAACCTGCTCTCCGCTTGGGGTCAGGTTGAGAAACCGGTAGTAGGCGGTTCCGCCGAGGGTGACGACCTGCGCCCGGGGCGCGGTGGCCAGGCGCGCCCGCAGCCCGCTCGGCAGAGCCGTCGGCTGGCTCGACCGGACGGTGCCGATCACCAGCTGTCCGTCCGATGTCTGCGATGGCGCCAGCGCGACGGCGCCGGCGAGCGGCACCTGCGACACCTGGGGACTTGAGGACAGGTGCCAGGTGGAGGGATAGCTGACGGTGAAGTTGGAGGCGGTGGCCTGACGGCTGAGCGGCGGCGCGGCCGCCGGGCTGCTCGACGTGCTCCCGTAATGCGCGAAGACAAATCCCGCCGCGGCGGCGATGAAGACGGTGCTGGTGAGGGTGCGGACGAGGTTTCGCATCTCAACCCGGGCTGCTGCCACTCCCGGTCCCGGTGCCACTCCCCGTCCCGGTCCCGCTGCCATTCCCGGACCCCGTCCCGCTGCCACTCCCGGTCCCGGCCCCGGTGCCACTCCGGGTCCCGGTGCCGCCCCCGCTGCCTGCGCTGCTCCCGCGGGAGCTTGAGCCTGCGCTTGGTGCCCCGCTGACCGGGGTGGCGCCCCCGTTGCCGCCCCCACCGGAACCGGCGTTGGTGGTGTGGGTGCTGGTTGTCGTCTGGCGGCTGGTGCTCGTCCCGCTCCCGGCGGCAGTCCGGACGGTGGTCGACCGGCTCGTCGGCGCGGTTGCGGTCCCGCTTGTCGACACCGTCTGCCCGGGAGCGGTGGGACTGGAGTGCGCAACCGGAGGTGTGGACGAGGGTGAGGCCGGCTGGAGCGCGATCGTTCCGGGAGGCTCGATGAGTGCGGACTTGGCGGGCTTGGCGGCCGGGTGCTTGACGAGCTTGGGTGGGGTTGGGACGGAGGTGACCGTGAGCACGGTCACGGTCGAGTCGCTGACGGTGGTGGCGGGTGCCAGCTGTGGCCGGGGGTGGGATTTCGGCCTCGTCGCCTCGCCCACCAGGAAGGCGACGGCGAACGCCGCCACCGGGATGATCACTCCCAACGCCCGCCGGACGAAGCCGCCGCGCTTGCGTTCGGCGGGGCCGGCCGATGCAGCGGCCGGGCCGGTGCTCGGCTGCTCCGCCGCGCCCGCGGTCTCGGCGGCGCCGGCGGTCTCGGCGGCGCCCGCGGTCTCGGCAGCGGCCCCGGCGGCGACGGTCGCCGGCACCGAGTGGACGGCGGTGTCCGGCTCGTCGTCCGCCGGCTCGTCGTCCGCCGGCTCCACGGCCCCGGATGAGTCGGCGGCGCCGGCACCAGGCTCGGCCACGGGGCCGGACTGCCCGCCCCCCACCGACCCGTCCGGCTCCGGCGCGGCGGGCGGCGGCGCCACCCGGTCCGGAGCCCGCCTTCCCAGCAGCACGCGGAGGTTGGCCCCGGCCGCCGGATGCCCGCGCAGTTCGGCGCGCCGGTAGGCCTCCTCCGCGCCCGCCACGTCCCCGCGCTCTTGCAGCAACCACGCCAGGTGAAACGCCGCGGTGGCGTCGCCGCGGTCATCGGCCCGGCGAAAGGCCTGCTCGGCGCCCGCCAGGTCGTCACGCTCCTCCAGGAGCACGCCCAGCCTGAGCGCGGCCCCGGCATGGCCAAGCCGGTCGGCCTGACCGTAGGCCTCCTCTGCGCCGGGGAGATCGTCGCGGCCTTCCAGCGCCAGGGCGAGCTCGAACGCCTCGTTGGCGTCGACGGGCAGGGTGGACCCGAGGTCCGTGCCGGGGGAGTTGCGCCTGAAGCCGGGATTCATGCGCTGGGATGAAGCAATACGAGAAGGTTAGAGTGCCGGTTGAGGGCGGGCCGGCGGCACCGAGGTCCGCGAAACCCGCGCTCAGCCGATTGATTCGCCGCGGCGGCGGCCACTCCGCTTTTTTGGGTCCCGGGGGCGGTGGTACGCGCGCTGACCCCCCCGCCTCTCAAGCGCCCCGCGCATCACACCGATTAACCGAGTGCAATGGCGCGCGGGTTCTCAGACGAGCGGGGCACGACTGCCCCGGAGTGGGAGGCGCCCCTCGTGCAGGCCGTTTCCCGGGTCCAGAGCCTCGTCTCCGAGCAGGCGCCGCCGGAGGTCACCTACCGCGCCGTCGTCGACGGCGCCATGAGGCTGATCGCCGCGGACACCGGGGCGCTGCGGTTCGTCGATCAGGACGATCCCGCCTGGATGGTCGCCGTCGCGTGGCTGCCGTCCGCCGCCGGGGGCGCCGGCCATCAACGGCGGGCCCCGATCAGCGAGGGTGTGAGCGGCCAGGTCATCGGCACCGGCAAGATGATCGTCGTCGAGGGGACCGAGCGGCTGGAGAACAAGTCCCGGTTGGCGCCCACGGGGATCAGTGGCGGCATCGGGGTGCCCATCCGCGAGCGCGGCGAGGTCGTCGGCGCTTTGGTCGTGGGATCACGCACCCTCGCGCGCCGGTGGAGCCAGCGCGACCGTGACGTCATGTGGACGTATGCCGCGCACGTGGAGGTCGCCCTGGCCGTTGCGCGCTCCAGCCACGGGGCCCTGCAAGCGTTCACCGATTCGCTGACCGGCCTGGGCAACCGCGCCTTGCTGCTTGATCGGCTTGAGCACCGGCTCGCGCATGCCAGCCGCTCCGGCGGCGCCGTGACCGTGCTGTTCGTCGACCTTGACCGCTTCAAGCTTGTCAACGACTCCCTCGGCCACATCGCCGGCGACCAACTCCTGATCGCCGTCGCCGAACGGCTGCAGCGATGCGTCCGTGACGGTGACCTGAGCGCGCGTCTGGGGGGAGACGAGTTCGCCGTGCTCCTCGCCGACGGATCCGACGCCGACGCGGTCGCCCGGCGGATGATCGAGGCGCTCCAGGGCCGCTTCGTCATCAACGGCCACGAGGTTTTCATCGGCGTCAGCATTGGGATCGCCACCGGCCGGGAGGACGGCGAGACGCTCCTGCGCAACGCCGACGTCGCCATGTACCACGCCAAGCGGGCCGGCACCGGCCGCTACGAGCACTTCAAGCCGATCATGCACGCCGCGCTCCTCATGCGCTTGGGGCTTGACTCCGAGCTGCGCCGCGCGGTCGAGCGCGAGGAGTTTGAGCTGCATTTCCAGCCGCTGTTCAATCTCCGCGCCGGAACCGTCGCCGGCTTTGAGAGCCTCGTTCGCTGGCGCCACCCGGGGCGCGGGCTCGTCTCGCCGCTGGAGTTCATCCCGGTCGCCGAGGAGACGGGACTCATCGTCGAGATCGACCGCTGGGTGCTGGCGGAGGCGTGCCGGCGCCTGGCCGAGTGGTGGCGGGAGACGCCGTTGTCGATCAGCTTCAACGCCTCGATGCGCGATCTGCAGCAGCCGGGGTTTGCCGAGACCGTGGAGCGGGCGATCGGCGGGGGCTTCCCGCCGTCCGCACTCATCCTGGAGGTGACCGAGAGCGCCCGCCTGGAGGACGCGCCGGGGGCGCTCGCCTCCCTGCACTCGGTCAAGGAGCTTGGGGTCCGGGTCGCGCTGGATGACTTCGGAACCGGCTACTCGTCGCTGCTCAGCCTCTCCCAGCTGCCGGTCGATCTGCTCAAGGTCGCCCGTCCGTTCCTGCAGGCCTCAGGAGCCACCGTCCCCAAGGCCAAGGGTCTGCTGGCCGGCATGGTCGCGCTGGGCCGCCACCTGGGGCTGATGACGGTGGCCGAGGGGATCGAGACCACCGAACAGCACGAGTTGCTCGTCGAGTTGGGCTGCGACCTGGGGCAAGGCTTCCTGCTCGGCCGTCCCAGCGACGCCTCCGGCGCGGCGGAACTGGTGCGGCGCGCCGCCGTCGACTGACGACGGGCCGGCGAGCCGGATCTCCGGGACCCCGGGCGCTGGGTGCAGCGCGCGCAACCGAGACGCGGTCGGCTGGCCGCCACAGCCGCCATAGACTCAGGCGCAGGACCGCACCCCACCGGTGAAGGAGCTGCTGATGTCAACTGCGCCAACCGATTTCAACGCCCAGGTCATCGAGGAGTTCCGCGCCAACGCCGGCCGCGTGGGGGGACCCTTTGAGGACATGCCCCTGCTGCTCCTGCACCACACGGGCGCGAAGTCCGGCGCCGCCCGGATCAACCCCGTCGCCTACCTGAAGGACGGCGACCGCTATGTCATCTTCGCCAGCAAGGCGGGAGCGGACACCCACCCCGCCTGGTACCACAATCTCAAGGCCCACCCGGAGGTCACGATCGAGGTGGGGACCAAGACCCTGCGGGCCGTGGCCGCGGAGGCGACCGGCGAGGAGCGCGACCGGCTCTACCGGACCCAGGCCGAGCGCTCGCCGCAGTTCGGCGAATACGAGCGCAAGACCGACCGGACGATCCCCGTCGTCGTGCTGACGGCCGTATCCGGCGACTGATCAGTCGACGGTGACCGTTGTGCGGCTCGCCGCCGCCCGCCGGGCGAGTTCCAGGATGCGCAGGGAGACAACCGCGTCGGCGGGGTCGACCGGAAGCGGCCCGGCACCGCGGAGCGCCGCCTCCAGGCCGCGGTAGAACGCCGGCCAGTCTCCCGGCTGGCTGCGAATCGGGACGCTGTAGTCGCCGGTCACCAGCCGGCCCCAATGCGATTGGGGCTCCCGGCCCCAGCCGCCCTGGAGGTCCGGACGCCGCCCGGCGCGCAGCCGCTCCTCCTGGGTGTCGAGCTGCGGCGCCACATATGCCGCCTCGGTGCCCAGGACCCGCAGCCGCGGTCCGGGCGCGGCGGTGACGGCCGAGGCGCGGAGGTGGCTGATCGGGCCGCGCGCATGCCGCAGCGCCAGGAACACGTCGTCGTCGCCGGCCAGCCCCCGGCGCGCCTGCACCTCCGCGTACACGTCGGTGACCGAACCAAACAGCGTGAGCGCCTGGTCGACGAGGTGGCTGCCGAGGTCCAGCAGCTGGCCCCCACCCCGGCGCCGAAGGGCGCGACTCGCGCCAGGCGCCGGTGGGGCTCGGCCGCCAGCGCTCAAACCGTGACTCGTAGCGGATGACCTCGCCGAGCCGCTTTTCGGCAAGGAGCCGCGCCAGGGTCAGATGCTCGGAATCCCAGCGCCGGTTCTGGAACACGGTCAGCGCCACGCCGGCGTGGCGCGCACGTTCGACCAGCGCCTCGGCATCGGCGGCCGAAACGGCCAGCGGCTTGTCGACGACGACGGGGATCCCCCGCTCGATCGCCGCGGTGGCGAGGGGGACGTGGCTGTCGGTGGGGGTGGCGACGACGACGACGTCGAGACCGCCGGCCGCCCACAGCTCCGGCACCGAGGCGGGCGTCATGATCCCCGGATACGTGCGCGCGGCGTCGGCACGACGCTCCGCGTTGCCGCTGACCACGCCCGCCAGCTGCAGGCCCGGAGTGGCCGCGATCAGCGGTGCATGGAAGACACGACCGGCCAGTCCGTAGCCGATGATCGCCACGCGGAGATCCGCCACGGCTTGAGCATAGGCATCACGCCTCGTGGCCGGGCTCAAGCCGTTTGGCCCGGTGGAAGGCGAATGTGTCCGAGTCGTCGGCCTTCTCGGCGGCAAATGGCTCCAGCAGGTGGCCGATGTGATCGCCGAGCCGGCGCCGGTCGAGGATCCGCCCCGCGAACCAGCGACCGCACTCATCGAGAAGCGGCAAGCCGCCCGGGCCGGGATGCCACCGGCAGCGGGTGAACTTGTCGGTGTCGTCGCCGGTCACCGATCCAAACAGCTCGGCCAACGCGTCGGCGGTCTGGGGCAGGAAGTGGACGGCCAGCGCCTCGGCTCCGGCGGCGACACGGGTGGTGCGGTTCTTGTCCGAGAGACAGACCAGAAAGCGCGGCGGGTCGATGCTGCACTGGGTCGCGAAGCCGACCAGGCACCCGGCGCGCTCGCTCCCGCTCACGGTCGTGACGACGAGCATGTAGTAGTCAAGGTCGCCGGTGAGGGCGGTGAATGTCTCCTGCGGCGTGGCGGTCATCTCCTCGCCACTAGGCTTCCCCGCCTGATGGAGTTCACACGAGCCGTCCCGCCGGGTCCGGCCGCCTCCCCTGAGGCGTGCTACACCGGCCTTGATCTCGGCGCCACAGCGCCTGCGGACCGCCCGTATGTCGTGTGCAACTTCGTCAGCTCCGTCGACGGCCGGGCCACCGCGCAGGGGCGCACGGCGCTGCTCGGCGGCGAGGGCGATCGCACCGCCTTTCATCTGTTGCGGACCCAGGTCGACGCGGTGCTCGCCGGCACGGGAACGCTGCGGGTCGAGCGCTACGGCGTGATCATCCGGACGGCAGAGCTTGAGCAGATCCGGGTCGCTGAGGGGCGCGCCGCCCAGCCGCTGGCCGTGGTCATCAGCCGCAGCGGCGACATTCCGTTCGACATCCCGCTGTTCGCCGATCCCCGGTCCCGCGTTGCGCTGTACGCCCCGCCGGAGACGGTCGTGCCGGCCGGCGCGGCCGAGGTGAACCGGCACGCTCCGGAGGAGGTTGGTGAGGGGTTGGGCGGCGTGCTGCGCTCGCTGCGGCAGCGGCACGGGGTGCGGTCGCTGCTGTGCGAGGGCGGGCCCGCGCTGTTCACCTCGCTGCTCGCCGAGGATCTCGTCGATGAGCTGTTCCTCACGCTCGCCGCGACGCTTGTGGGGGGAGACGAGCTCCAGATGACCAGCGGCCGGACACTCCCTGAGCTGCTGGCGCTGCGCCTCGTCTGGGCGCTCGAGCGCGAGGGCAATCTGTTTCTGCGTTATTCGCGGCGCTGACCGCCGCGGCGCCGCTGCCGCAGGCGGCTCGATAGCGTGATGCCATGACCGAGGCCGGACAGAGCCGGGCGGGGCGCGCCTCGCCGGAGGCGGTGATCCGCCTGGGCGTGGTCGTCCATCCGGCGCGGATCATCGACGGGCCGCTGCGGGCGCTGACCGGATGGGCCGACGCGCACGGGGCCGGCGTGGTGCAGATCCCGGTCCCCGGGCAGGCGCGCGAGGTCGCCGAGCCGGGAGACGCCGCCGATTGCGACCTGATCGTCTCGATCGGCGGGGACGGGACGATGCTGGCGGCGATCCGAGCCGCGGCGACGGCGGGACGCCCCGCGCTCGGCCTGGCGTGCGGCAGCCTCGGCGTGCTCACCACCGTGGACGCCGGCGGGCTCACCGCCGCGCTTGATCGCTTCCGGACCGGGGACTGGTCGCCGCGCCGGCTGCCCGCGCTCGTCGTCCGGCGCGATGGCAAGCCTGATCTGTTCGCGCTCAACGACATCGCCGTCGTGCGGGGCGGCATCGGTCAGGTGCGCGTGACCACCCATGTCGACGGGGACCTGTTCAGCCGGCTCGCCGGCGACGGCTGCATCGTGAGCACGCCGCTGGGATCCAGCGCCTACTCGCTCGCCGCCGGGAGCGCCCTGCTCATGCCGGACACCGAGGCGTATCTGCTGACTCCGCTTCCCACCCACGGCGGCTCGCGCCATCCGCTGGTGCTCGGCGCCGGGGCCAGGTTGACGCTGGAGGTCAGCGCCGGCATCGGCGGCGCGCGCCTGGAGGTCGACGGGCAGGTCGTCGACGGGCAGCCGGCCACCCTGTCGCTCGGCTTCCGTGCGGACGTGGCCACCGTGGTCGCCTTCCCGGAGCAGGAGCCCCTGTTCGCCTGCCTGCGCCGGCGCCAGATCCTGGTGGACAGCCCGCGGATCGTCGCCGACGACGAGCGCGACTGACGCGGCTCACGTCCCGCTCGCCCGCCCTGGGCCGGGCCGCCGTGTGCCCCGCGGCTAAGGTCTGAGGGCATGGCCGCACGACGCCCCGGGCTGGCAACGGCCGGCATCGAGCCGTTCTTTGAGAGCCTGTTCGCCCGCGATGCGTCCGGAAGCGGCTGGCTGCCCCGGCTGCTCGCCGCCACTCCTCATGGACGCGCCAGGCTCGGCGAGCTGGTCGACGCGCCCGGCTGGCTGGTCACGCCTCTGGCGGTGCGCGGGGCGAGCGGGCGCCTGGCCTGCTTCGACTACCCGGCCAATCCGCCGCGTGAGCTTCTGCGCTGGTTCATCGACCATCCGGATCGGCTCCGGTGGGTCGATGACGACGCGGTGTCCCCTGAGGCCGTGCGCCTGCGCCGCGCGCTGGTGGGCGACGAGCCCCCGGGCAGCCAGGCCAAGGCGCAGGATCGCGCCCGCGAGCTGCTCCAGACGCGGTCGGCGCTGGCCCGCGAGTGGTGGCGCTTTGAGGAGGCGGGGCGGCTGGACTGCGTGCTCATCACCAACCGGCTGGTGGTCACGGTGACATCGGACCGCGACGGCATCCTGCCGCCGGCGACGCCGTGGTACCCGGTGCGCACGCGGCTGGTGCGCGACCTTGAGGCCGCCCGCCAGCTGGCCGGCGAGCGGCGCTGGGCGACGGTGCTGCTGTCGGAGTCGTCGGTTCCGGGCGCGGGCGAGGACGAGTTGGCCGCCTCTCTTCCGGACGCGGCGCCCCATCTCGACGCCGCCGGTCGCCGTGAGCTCCACGGCGCCTATCTCGGCGCGCTCACCTGGGATACGGCGGCCGCCGCCGTGGCCACGGCGGAGGACCGGGATGCCCTGTAGCCTCGCATCGCGTGGGTTTCCGGGCAACTGAGGGTATGGGTACTCCCATGGCCGTGACCGGCGACCTGGCCAGATACCGCTACATATCAAGGATCGGCTCCGGCGGCATGGCCCGGGTCGATCTCGCCGAGGACACCCTGCTCGGTCGGCAGGTGGCGCTCAAGCGTGTCAGCGGACTGACAGATGAGCATGGCCCCTCGCGGCTGCACCGGGAGGCGCTTGCCGGCGCATCGCTCAGCCACCCCAATCTCGTCTCGGTCTACGACGTCGTCACCTCCGATGACGGCCACCCGGTCGTCGTCATGGAGTACGTCCGGGGCGGCACCCTGCGCACGGCGCTGGATGAGCGCGGCAAGCTGCCGGCGCCGGAGGCCATCCGGATCCTGGAGGGCGTGGCCGCCGGACTGGACGCGATCCATCAGCGGGGCATCGTCCACCGCGACGTCAAGCCCTCAAACATCCTGCTCGGCGAGGACGGTGCCGTCAAGGTGGCCGATCTCGGCATCGCCGCCCTTCCGGACCGGACGCGGATCACGGTGTCCGGGTCGGTCATCGGCTCGCTGAGCTACATGGCGCCGGAGCAGCTGGACAGCGCGCCGTCGACCCCGGCCGTCGATATCTACGCCCTCGCCGCCGTCGCCTACGAGATGCTCTCCGGCCAGAAGGCCCGGCCGGAGACCAACGCGGTGACCCTCGCCCACGCCATCGCCACCCAGCCGCCGCCCAACCTCCGCGACACGTGGCCGCAGGCGCCTCCGGCGGCGGCCGACCTGCTCGCCCGGGCCATGACCCGGGACCCAGCGCAGCGGCCGCGGTCCGCCGGCGAGCTCGTCGCCGGGCTGAAGTCGGCGCTCGGCTCCGATGCCCCAACCGCGGCAACCGCGCCCATCGCCCCGCCGCGGCCGGCCGACCCGGGGCGCCGGGGTGCCGCCGGTGCCGCCGCAGCCGCCGCTGGCCTGGCCGGAGCAGGCGCCGGCGCCGCCGCGGCGGACGCTGCCACGCCTCGCAACCGTCCCGCCGTCGCTGCACCGCCGCCCCGCCGCACCGCCGCGGCCGGTGCGCCGCCCCGGCGGTCCGCCGGTCCGGCGCCGCCGCCCCCCGCCAACGAGCCCCGGCGCGGGCACGGGAGACTTATCGCCGCCGGGGTGCTCGGCGCCGTGGCGGCCATCGTCGTCCTCGCCGTGCTGCTCAACTCCGGCGGATCCCCGGCGCGCCGCGCGGCCTCCACGCACACCCACAGCGCCACGCGCACGGCGGCCCACCGCCACCGCTCGGCCACGGCCAGCCAATCCAGCCACACCAGCGCCGCGAGTGCGACGTCAAGCAGCACTCCGGCCGCGTCGGCGACCACCTCGGCTCCGGCGGCGAGCACGGCGACGCCCAGCACGTCTGCGTCCTCGTCGAGCACCACCCGGGCGGCCGCCGGCGGAGCGGCGTCACCGGCCACCGGTTCGGCCGGCAGCCCCGTCGGCGCGGTCAAGACGTTCTACGGCGACGCTGCCGCCCACAACTACGCCGCCGCCTGGTCGCTCGCCGACCCGGCGCTCCGCTCCCAGCTCGGCGGATATCAGTCGTTCAAGAGCGGCCAGGCCGGTGACCGCTCGATCACGTTCCAAAGCGCGAAGGTCGTCAGCCACTCCGGCAACTCGGCGACGGTCGCGATCAAGACGACGTCGGTGCGCGACAACGGCACGCAGCACTGCACGGGCAGCGTCGCGGTCGTCTCGGCCGGCTCCGGGAAGTGGCAGCTGCACCAGCTGCAGAACATCGTCTGCAGCTGACCGCTCCCGCTACGGTCTGCGGCGTGAGCGCCGACCCTGAGCCCCTGCCGACGACGGTCGTCGGCAGCTATCCGCAGCCGGACTGGCTGATCGACCGGAAGCTGCTCGGCCGCCGGTCGGTGCCGCGGGTGCGGGTCAGCGCCGCCTGGCGGATCGCCCCGCCCTACCTGGAGCAGGCTCAGGACGATGCGACGCTGCTCGCCATCCGCGACATGGAGCAGGCGGGCATCGACACCATCACCGACGGTGAGATCCGCCGGGAGAGCTACTCCAACCGGTTCGCCACCGCCCTGGAGGGCATCGACGGCGAGAACGGAGCCGTCATCCACACGCGATCCGGCGAGCCCCGGTCGGTTCCGCGGGTCGTCGCTCCGGTGCGGTGGCCGGGGCCGGTCGAGGTGGGCGACCTGGAGTTCCTGCGCCGCCACACGACGCGGCGGGCCAAGATCACGCTCCCGGGCCCGTTCACGATGGCCCAGCAGGCCGCCAACGAGGCCTACGCCGATCCGGAGGAGCTTGTCATGGATCTGGCCGCGGCGATCAACCTCGAGGCCCACGCGCTGCAGGCGGCCGGCGCCGACGTCATCCAGCTCGATGAGCCATGGCTGCGCAACGACCCGGACGCCGCGCGCCGCATCGCCGTTGCGGCGATCGACCGCGCGCTGGAGGGGCTGACGGTGACGACCGCCGTTCACCTGTGCTTCGGCTACGCCGCCCTCGTCGGCGACAAGCCGCACAACCGCTACGACTTCCTCGGCGAGCTCGCCGACAGCGCCGCCCAGCAGATCTCCGTGGAGGCGGCGCAACCCCGTCTTGACCTCGGCCAGCTCGCCGAGCTGGCGCCCAAGACGATCGTCCTCGGCGTGCTCGACCTCGGCGATCCGGAGGCCGAGACCCCGGCGCAGGTCGCTGAACGCCTCCGCGCCGCCCTTGTCCACGTGCCGGCGCAGCGGCTCGTCGCCGCCCCGGACTGCGGGATGAAGTACCTGCCGCGGGAGCGCGCGCGAGCCAAGCTGGCGGCGCTCAGCGCCGGGGCCGCGCTCGTGCGCGGCGAGCTCTAGCCAGTCGGCGGGCCTCGCGCAGCGGCTGGGGCGTGCGGACCGCGCCGGCGGCGGCGAGCACGACGGCGCAGGCCGTCGGCGCATCGGTGCGCCACCCCGGATGGACCGCGAGCGGCCGGGCTCCGGCGTGCGTGCGCAGCCACCAGCCAACTTCCTCGGCGCCGATGCGCAGCGGCGACCGGGCGCCCGCCTCCGGCGGCGGCCACGGCCCCTGGGCCTGGAGCGGGCGGTGGGTGACGCCGACCGTGGGCAGTTCCAAAACCGCGCCGAGATGCAGCGCCAGCCCGGCCCGGCGGGGGTGGTCGCGGCCGGTGGCGTTGACGAGCAGCACGGCCGGAGGGCGCTCCAGGGCCTGGACGGCGGCGGCGAGCAGCGGGCCCTCGCGCAGGGCGAGCAGCCCGGCATCGTAGGGCGCGCCCGCCGTGCCGTCGATGGCGACGGCGGCGATCGGCCGGGAGCCGGCCCACACCGCGGCCGCCGCCCACCCCGGCTCGCCGGCGGTGCCGCGCCCGCCCTGGCCCCGGGCAAAGCAGACAAAGCAGCCGCCGATGGCACAGGCCGCGGGTGGATCCGGCACCAGCCACGGGGGCGGCCGGGCGGCGGCCAGCCTGAACTGCACCGCCGCCAACTCGGCCGCGGAGGCCGGCCACCGCGCCGCGGTCACCGCGCGGCGCCGCGGTCAGAGCTCGCCGGAGGCGATCGCCGCGCCCTCCACCAGGGATTCGAGCTTCAGCCAGGCCACCGCGGGATCGACCTGCGAGAAGCGGATGAACGTGTCAAAGCCGCAGTCGGTCCCGGCGATGAGCCGCTCCGGGCCGATGATCCGCCCCAGGGCCACCAGGCGGTCGGCGACGACCCGCGGATGCTCGACGCAGTTGGACTTGACGTCGATCACGCCGAGGATCACGGACTTGTCGTCGGGCAGCGTCACCTCCTCAAACACGCGCCACTCATGGGCGTGCCGGGGATTGGCCCCCTCCACGTAGATCGTGCCGGCGTTGACCTTGAGGACCTCGTCGATGATGTTGGCCAGGGGCACGTCCTTGTGGTGGGGGCCCGCGTAGTTGCCCCAGCAGACGTGGAAGCGGACCTGCTCCGGCGCGATGCCCTCCAGCGCGGCGTTGACGGCCTCGATGGCGAGTGGCAGGTGCGTGTGCCAGTCCCCGACGCTTGAGCCCACGGAGCGGCAGTGGGCGGCCATCGCCATGTCCGGTGAGTCGATCTGAAGCATGAACCCGGCGTCGGTGATCGCCCGGTACTCGTAGGCGAGCTCACCGGCGAGCGCCGCCAGATAGGCCTCGTGCGAGCCGTAGTGGTGGTCTGGGTAGTTGAAGGCGATCTGCCCGGGACTGATCGCGCCCATGAACGCGGTGGACGGCGGCGCCCCGTCCAGCGCCCGCTGCAGGCGCTCGATATCGCGGTGCACGGCCTCCTTGTCGGTCAGCTTCGCGGGGCCGGTGCAGTTGGAGAACACGATGTGCGCCATGGAGGGCGTGTTGAACAGGCGCATCGCCAGCTCCGGGAAGTCGGCGACGTCGTCGGCCTGAAACTCGGAGCGGCCCTCAAAGCCGGAGAAGCGCTCGTTGACGTAGGTGCTGAATCCCGTCTTGCTCAGCTCCCCGTCGCTGACGACGTCGATGCCCACCTTGCGCTGGTGGGCGACGATCTCGGCGACGGCGTCGTCGATCCGCTGATCAAGCGTGCCGGCGTCGACCTCCTTGCCCTCCATCCGGGCCCAGATCATGTCGGCAAGGTCGTCCGGACGCGGCAGGCTGCCGGCATGGGTCGTGCGGATGTTGGCCATCTGTCTCCACCTCCAGGTCGGTTGGGCCGGTTCTACACGAACCGGAGCGGCACGGAAAGGGGACTATCGTCCGGCGCATGCCCCCGCGGGTCAGCCCGGCACTGAAGGCGGTCAGTGACGCCGTCCTCGCCGTCGCGTCCGAGCTGTCGGTTGACGAGGTGCTCCAGCGCCTCGTCGACTGCGCCCGCGAGCTGGCCGACGCCCGGTATGCCGCGCTCGGCATTCCGGACGGGACCGGCGGGTTTCGCCGGTTCCTCGTGGCCGGCATGAGCGACGAGCTGATCGCCGCGATGGGGCCCCTGCCGCGGACCCACGGGATGCTGGGGGCGATGCTCACGGCCGACGCCGCCTACCTGACCGACGACATCCACCGCGATCCCCGGTTTCGCGGCTGGTGGCCGCGGGCCCACCCGGACATGCGCTCGTTTCTCGGCGTGCCGATCGTGGCCCGCGACGAGATCATCGGCGCCTTCTACCTGACCGAGAAGGCGGGGGCGCCGTCGTTTGACGACGAGGACCGCCAGCTCATCGAGCTGCTCGCCGCGCACGCCGCGATCGCCATCACCAACGCCCGCCTGTATGAGCGCAGCCGGGAGCTGTCGATCCTCTCCGAGCGCAACCGCCTGGCGCTGGAGCTGCACGACGTCGTCAGCCAGAAGCTGTTCAGCCTCAACCTGGCCGCCGATTCGGCGCTGACCCTGCTCGGACGCTCGCCGGACCAGGCGCGGGTTCAGCTGCACCGCGTCCGTGAGCTGGCGCGCGAGTCCCTGGACGAGCTGCGGTCGCTCATCCTCGGCCTGCGTCCCGCCGACCTGGAGCGCGACGGGCTGGCGGGCGCGCTGCGCCAGGAGGCGATGATGCTCCAGCGCATCCACGGGATCGAGGTGCGTGTCGACGTCGACGTCCGGGGTGAGACGGCGGATGCGGCGCGCTCCGCGGGCGAGGCCGGGGACCGCGATGCCGCCATCCTGAGGATCGCCGGGGAGGCGCTGCACAACGCCGCCCGGCACGCGGCCGCCCGCCACGTGACGCTCCGCCTGCACAGCGACGGCCCCGGCCTCGTCGTCACCGTCGCCGACGACGGGATCGGCTTTGACCCCGCCGACCCGGAGCTGCGCTCGCGCCACCTGGGACTGACCTCGATGGAGGAGCGCGCCCGGGAGCTGGGCGGCCGGCTCACGCTGCGCTCCGGCGCGGGCGCGGGGACGCTGGTCACGCTGGAGGTGCCGGCCCGTGAGCGCTGATGCGATCCGGGTGCTCATCGTCGACGATCACGCGGTGGTGCGCGAGGGGCTGCGCACGTTCCTCTCCCTTCAGGACGGGATCGAGGTCGTCGGCGAGGCCGAGGACGGAGAGGGAGCGGTGAGGCAGGCGGAGGCGCTCGCCCCGGACGTCATCCTCATGGACCTCGTCATGCCCGGCCTTGGCGGGGTGGGGGCGATGCGCGCGCTGCGCGAGCGTACGCCGGCCAGCCGCGTGATCGTGCTCACCAGCTTTCTTGACGACGAGCGGCTCATGCCGGCGCTGCAGTCCGGTGCCGCCGGCTACCTGCTCAAGGACGTGGAGCCGGCCGAGCTGGCGCGGGCGGTGCGCGGCGCCTGTGCCGGCGAGGCGCTCATCGATCCGACGGTCGCCGCCCGGCTGCTGCGCCACCTCGGCGAGACGGCGGCTCCCGCCGAGGTCGCCGAGCAGCTGACGCGCCGGGAGCGCGAGGTGCTGGCGCTGATCGCCGCCGGGCACTCCAACAAGCGGATCGCCCTGGAGCTGGGCATCGCCGAGAAGACGGTCAAGACCCATGTCGGCCACCTGTTGGCCAAGCTCGGCGTCGCCGACCGCACGCAGGCGGCGCTGCTCGCGGTCCGCCACGGCCTCATCGCCGGGTCCTAAGACCAATTGCGCCTGGAAACCGGGACCGGCCGCGGCCTACCGTGGCCGGCATGACCACCGCACTCATCACCGGAGCCTCCCGCGGGCTGGGGCTCGCGCTCGCCCGCGGCCTCGCCGGCCGCGGCTGGAGGCTGATCATCGATGCCCGGGACGCCGACGACCTGGCGCGGGCGGCGGCCGAGCTTGCCGCCGACACCGAGGTTGTCGCCATCGCCGGCGACGTCGCCAACGCGTGGCACCGCGAGGCACTGCTGGAGGCCGCCGGTGAGCGGCTGGACCTGCTCGTCAACAACGCCTCGTGGCTTGGCCCCAGCCCCCAGCCGGAGCTGGCCCGGTTTCCCCTCGCCGCGCTTGAGCGCGTCTATGCCGTCAACGTGCTCGCCCCGCTCGCGCTCATCCAGCTGGCGCTGCCCGTCCTGCCGGACGGCGGCTGCATCATCAACGTCACCTCCGACGCCGCCGTCGAGCCGTATCCCGGATGGGGCGGCTACGGATCGAGCAAGGCGGCGCTGGAGCAGCTGTCGGCGATCCTCGCCGCCGAGCAGCCGCGGTTGCGCGTGTATGCGGTCGATCCCGGCGACATGCGCACCCGCATGCACCAGGAGGCCTTTCCCGGTGAGGACATCTCCGACCGGCCGGAGCCGGAGACGAGCGTCCCCGGCCTACTTGAGCTGATCGGCTCGTCGCTGCCCAGCGGCCGGTATCAGGCGCGGGCGCTGCCGGTCGCCGGCGAGGCGGCATGAGCACGCTGGCCTTTGAGCTGCCCCGCGGCCTGGAGGCGACCGCGCCGCCAGAGCAGCGCGGCGTCCGGCGTGACGGGGTGCGCCTGCTCGTGGCCGACGGGGCCACCGGCGGGCTCGTGCACGCGCGCTTTGATGAGCTGCCGGATCTGCTGGTCGGAGGCGATCTGCTGGTCATCAACGTCTCGGCGACGCTGCCCGCGGCCGTGGCCGGTCTGCGCCGCGGCGGGGAGCCGGTGCGCGTGCACTTCTCCACCCGGGCGCCGGAGCTCGGCGCCGAGTGGCGCGTCGTCGAGCTGCGCTCGGCCGACGGCGCCGACCCGCAGCCCGCCGAGGTGGGGGAGCGCATCGGGCTGCCCGGGCTCCACGGGGAGCTGGAGCTCGTCGCCGGCTATCTGGACAGTCCGCGGCTGATGCTCGCGCGGCACAAGGGGCTGGGCACGATTGACGACCTCCTCACCCACCACGGCGAGCCGATCCGCTACCGCTACGCCTCCGGTGCCTGGCCGCTGTCGGCCTACCAGACCGTCTACGCCGCCGTCCCGGGCAGCGCCGAGATGCCGAGCGCCGGCCGTCCGTTCACCGCTGAGCTGATCACCGCCCTCATCGCCCGGGGAGTCATGATCACGCCGCTTGTGCTGCACGCCGGCGTCTCCTCCCCGGAGCGCCACGAGCCGCCGTTTCCGGAGGAGTACACGGTGCCGGAGGCGACCGCCGAGCTCGTCAACCTGGCGCGGGCGGCCGGCCGGCGGGTGATCGCCGTGGGCACCACCGTCGTCCGGGCGCTGGAGACGGTGGCCGCCGATGACGGCACCGTCCGGGCCGGAACGGGATGGACGGACCTGGTCATCGGTCCAGAATGCGACGTGCGGGCCGTCGACGGGCTCATCACCGGATGGCATGAGCCGGAGGCCTCCCACCTGCAGATGCTGACGGCCATCGCCGGCGAGGAGTTGCTGGAGCGCTCCTACCGCCACGCGCTGGCCCACGGGTACCGGTGGCATGAGTTCGGCGACAGCCACCTCATTCTTGCGTCGGCCGGCTGAGCGCACCGTGCGTCTCAGGCCGGGGGCGCGGCTACGATTCGCGCCGAGCGGCGGACAACCCGCCGCGGGGCCGTGGGCACGGCCTTGCGCGAGAAGAGGAGCCGATGAGCATCACCCCTGGAACCGTCATCTCCCGGATCTGGGCGATCTATCGCGAGCACACCGGCGTCCTGGTGGGGACGGCGGCCACCCTGTTCGCGCTTGAGTTTCTGGTGCTGTTGCTGGTGCCCGGCGCCTCGATCGCCATCACCATCCTGTTCTGGGCGCTCACCGTCCTGTACCAGGGGATGGTGGTCAAGCTCGTCCAGGACGTCGAGAACAGCCGCGGCGACCACTCGGTGCTCGACCTGATCCGCAGCGTGGAGCCCGTGCTCCTGCCGCTGATGGCGGTCTCGATCATCTACGCGATCGGCGTGGCGATCGGCCTGGTGTTGCTGATCATCCCCGGTGTGATCCTGCTCGTCATCTGGGCGGTCGTGGCGCCGGTGACCGTGCTGGAGCGCCCCGGGGTGTTCGCGGCGTTTGGCCGCAGCCGCGAGCTCGTCCGCGGCAACGGCTGGTCGGTGTTCGCCGTCATCCTCCTCGTCGGCGTGGCGGTCATCATCGTCAGCTTCATCGGCGGGCTGGTGGCCGCCTCGGTCGGCTCGGTCGGTGGAGCGCTGATTGAGTGGGCGGTGACCGCCGCCGTCGCGCCGCTGAGCGCGCTCAGCGCCTCGGTGCTCTACTTCGCGCTGCGCGAGCCCGTCGCGTTCTGACTGACCCCGCGGGTGGGCGGGCGGGCGGTCCCCAGGGAGCCCTCACCCGTCCAGGCGCATCCGTTCACCGCTGCCTGCGGGAGGATCGTGGTCGCGCATGCGCCTGAAGGACGTGATGCCTCCGGCCTCGAATAGGTCGAGAATCGGTCCGCGATGTGAAAGGGCGCACCTTTGTGGCCGCCCATTGGTTTATCCTGAGCCAGCATTTTCCACGCCGAGTCTCCGTCCAGCCGCGCCGGAGACCGGGGGACCCGTTGCGGCCTCGGCCGCGGGGGCGAATCGTCGCCCGAGTGCGACGTAGCGTGAACGGTCACGCGAGCCCGTCAGCTAACCCCGGAGGCAAGAACCGAAAAAGGAGTAGTACGTGTCCTCTGCGCGCTTCGATGCCGTAGGTCATGGCTCGCCGCTCATGCGAGACCTGGGTTCCGTCGATCTGTGGGAGCGGTCGCTCGCCAGATCGCGTCAACGGCGGCGTCTGAGCGAGCTGGGAAAACGCGCCCGGCGCAAGCGCAAGAGCATCTCCCTGGCGGTGAGCGCGGCGCTCGCCGCCGGACCGGTTCTTCCCCCCGCGGTCGCCGACGCGGAGTCCGGTTCCGGTCCGGCCCCCGCCGGCGCCTCCGGCCCGGGGGTCGACAGCCTGCTCCAGGCGGCCGGCCGCCGCGTCGTGCTCCGGGTGGGGAGCGACGGCCCGCTGGTGGCCGCCGCCCAGCGGCGTCTCGACGAGGTCCTTCCCCTCACCCAGCTCGCCATCGACGGGATCTACGGGCCCCTCACCCGGAAGGCGGTGATGGACTTCCAGCACCGCCACAACCTCCGCTCCACGGGCAAGATCGACGTCCGCACGTGGGCGGTTCTGTTCAAGGCGCCGGTGCTGGTGCTCGGCGATCCGGCGGCGCCGGCCGCCGCTCAGGCCACCGCGGCCACCGTCGCCCCGTCAGCGCAGGCGGCCGCCGGTGCGGGGGCCGCGCCCGCCCTCAGGCACGCCGGCCGTGCCCATGCGATGAGCGCTGCGGTCACCGAGGACGTTGTGCTGCACCCGCGCGCCGCGGGGGCCGCCGGCAGTCCGGCGACGGTGCGTGACGGCTCAGGCCGGGCAGGCGGGGCCGCCGGGGCTGGCGCGTCGGGGGGCTCCGGCGGATCGGCCGGAACCACCAGCTCGCCCGGATCGCCCGGAGCGGGTGGCTCGGCGGGTGTGAGCGGATCGGTGGGCTCCGGCGGGGAGAACGCCGCCTCCGGGGCGGACGGGTCGGCCGGCTCCCGTGGCCGGGCCGGGGCTGCGGGCTCGGCCGGGACCGCTGGTTCGACGGGTTCGGCGCGCTCGAATGGTTCGGCGGGCTCGCCGGGCTCTGCGGGGTCGACCGGTTCGGCAGGGTCGACGGGTTCCGCGGGGTCGTCCGGTGCGGCGTCAGGATCCGCCGGCACCCAGCCGGTGGCGGTCATCACCCCCGGCACCTCGACGAAGCAGTCGTCGACCTATGTGCTCAGCAACGGCGTCGCGCTCCCCATGCCGCGCCAGTACATCACCAACGGCTCGGTTGACCAGGGCGTCGACTACTCCGCTCCGGGTGGCACTCCCCTGTATGCGATGGGCGACGGCGTCATCATCGGTGAGGGGATCAGCGGCTTTGGCCCCAATGCGCCGATCCTGAAGATCACCTCGGGTCCGCTGCAGGGGATGGAGGTCTACTACGGCCACGCCGGGACCAACCTGGTACATGTCGGAGACCACGTCACGGCGGGCCAGCAGATCAGCCAGGTCGGCTACGGCATCGTCGGCATCTCCACCGGCCCCCATCTGGAGATCGGCTTCTACCCGCCCGGGGCAAACGGCGCCGGGTCGAAGATGCAGTCGGTCATCAACGGCCTGCTCAGCCAGCACGCGAGCGGCCGCGCGTGGGGGACGAACGGCTCCAGCGTCAAGGCCGTCGCTGCCGTCGCGTCAAAGCGCTCGACGGCCACCGGCGTCGTTCACGCCGCGTTCGTCGCCAGCCCCACCAGGTCCAGGAAGGCCGCGACGGTCGCCAGCGGGGCGAGCGGCGGGGCGGCGCTGACGACGGCGTCGGCAACGACCCCGGCGAGCGTCCAGCCGGCCGCGGCGACCGCGCAGCCGGCGGCCGCTCCGGCTCCGGCGCCGGCGGCGTCGACGGCTCCGGCCGCGCAGCCCGCGGCTGCCCCGGCCCCGGCCGCGTCGACGGCTCCCGCCCCGGCCGCAGCGGCCACTCCGGCCCCGGCCGCAGCGGCTGCCCCGGCGACGACGAGCGCCCCGGCGGCGACCACCCCCGCGGCCCCCGCGACCACCACCCCGGCAGCGGCGCCCGCGGCGTCAACGACCCCGGCGCCGACGACCGAGGCGGCGGCACCCACGCCGACGACCGAGGCGGCGGCTCCGGCACCGACGACGAGCACGCCGGCCGCTCCGGCACCGGCGGCGAGCACGACATCGACCACCCCGGCGCCGACCACCGACACCGCGCCGGCTCCGGCACCGGCTCCGGCGACCAGCACCCCGGCCGCCCCGGCTCCGACGACCAGCACGGTGTCGACCACGCCGGCGCCCGCCACCGACGCCACACCGGCGCCCACCACCGACACCACGCCGGCTCCGGCAGCCACCACGCCGACGACCCCGGCGCCCGCGCCGACGTCCGCCGCCCCCGCCTCCGCAGCGGCCACGGGCCAGCCGGCCGCCACGGTGCCCGCCGGTCAGTAGCCGGCCGCCGTCCGCACCTGAGATCCCGGCCGCGGCCTGACGCCGCGGCCGGGAGAGCCCCCGGCGAAATCGCCGACGAGCACCCGTGGAGGATCGCCGGGCTGGTCACGGTCGGGCACCGTCTCGATTGCCACGTCCCGGCACGGCCGTTGACGTGCACGTCAGCGGTAACGGTCGGCCCCGGGCCCGCAGATGGCCAACAACGGCGTGATGAAGGGGCCTCCCTCCGCCGACGGCCCGTTCCAACCCCACAACCCCAAGCTACCCCTCCGGGTCCAGCGGCATGGATGCCGCGCCCTGATATCCGGACGATCATCACCGGGGACTCGCCCCGCAGGGCGCTGTCAGCCCCTCGGTCGCCCCGCCCGCCCCGCAGGCCCAACTCCACCCCACGGACACGGCACCGTACGTGGCCCGTTCACAAGCCAAGCCGTTCCCAACAGCCCGCGGCGCCCTCAGTCTGCCGGCGCCGGCCCGGAGGATGGGCCGGGGCCGCGGGCCCGCAGCCGTCTCCGGGGGGATTCTGCGTCCATATGAGCCTGTCGCGAGACTCGAGCCTGCCTCGGCGGTCGGTGCAACGCGGGGTGGGGCGGGGCGCAGCACCCCTGGTGTGTGCGAAATTCAGATCGCGCCGGGCGATTTCGTCTGTGAGTGGCGTATGGCAGCGGTTGTGTTCGAGAGCGTCAGCCGAGATTCGGATTTCGAACGCAGGTGACCCGACCGGGCAGGTTCTCGCCCGCATCCCGGCCCCGGCCGCCCGTGCCCCCTTTCACTGCCGTCTTTCGTCGCTGCACCGAGCCCATTCACCACCGCAAGCGCGTCGGTGGTACCACCCTGACATTGGGTTGGCCTTGATATGGCACCACAATGATGCCATGATGGCATCATGGAGCTGTCCCCACATGTTCTCGCCCTCCAGGAGCAACTGGCGGTCGCCGCCGAGGCCGGGGGCGACGAGGCCCGGGCTCTTGCTGAGCGCCTCAGCGCGCCGCTGGACTCCGCCGTGCGGTTGATGCTGCTGGAGGTGCTCGCCGCCGCGGCGGCAGAGATCACGCAGGAACTGGCCCCCGGCTCGGTCGAACTGCGCCTGCGGGCTGGAGGGCCGGAGTTTGTGGTCACGCCCCCGCCCGCCGATCACGCTGCCGCCGCCTCCTACGCCGAGGAGAGCATCGCGGCCGGATCACCGTCAGCGTCCGCGTCCGGCGAGGGCGGGGTGTCGCGGATCAATCTCAGGCTGCCGGATGAGCTCAAGAGCCGCATCGAGCAGGCGGCGGAGCGGGAGGGGCTGTCGACCAACGCGTGGCTGGTGCGCGCTGCGGCCGCTGCGGCCGCCGCTGCCGACCGCGGCGCCGCCGGGCCTCGGCGTGAGCACGTCGCTCCCACCGGCGGCCAGCGCTACCGGGGATGGGGCCGGTGATGACGACCCGCGGCCGGCGCTACCGGATGGGACCGCCGACGGAGATCACACACACCAGAAGGGACCGCTGTCATGCCGGAATTTCAGACACCTGAACCGATCACCGCCGTCATCGATCTCACCATGGGCGACCTGCGCATCGATGCCGCCGAGCGCGGCGAGACGGTCGTCGAGGTGCGCCCGCGGGACGCCGCCAGTCGCGCTGATGTGCGCACGGCGGAGCAGACCCAGGTGGAATATGCCGCCGGCCGGCTGTCGATCAGGACGCCGCGCGGCTGGCGGTCGTACTCCCCGTTCAGTGGTGGGGGGTGCGTCGACGTGAACGTGCAGCTGCCGGCGGGCTCGCAGGTCACCGCTGACGCGGCCGTGGCCGCCATCCACGGGACCGGACGCCTCGGTGACTGCCGCCTGAAGACGGCCGTTGGTGAGATCCGCCTGGAACAGGCCGAGTCCGCCCGGCTGGTCACCTCCGCCGGCAACGTGAGCGCCGGCCGGGTCACCGGCGAGCTGGAGATCAGCACCGCCTCCGGGGAGGTGCGCGTCGATGAGGTGACGGGCACCGTCGTGGTGAAGAGCTCCAACGGTGACACCCGGATCCACGAGGTCGCCGGCGACCTGCGGGTCAAGGCGGCCAACGGTGACATCCATGTGGAGCGGGCCGCGGGGTCGGTGACGGTCAAGACCGCCAACGGGGAGATCCGGCTGGGGTCGGTCGCGCGCGGGTCGGTGGCCGCCGAGACCGGTTTCGGCGCCGTCGAGGTGGGCATCGCCGACGGCTCCGCCGCGTGGATGGATCTGCACACCAGCTTCGGCCACGTGCGCAACGGTCTCGACGCCGCCCAGTCACCGCAACCCGGCGAGGAGACGGTTGAGGTCCGGGCGCGCACCGGGTTCGGCGACATCACCATCAACCGCTGCCGGACCGCCGCGGCTGTCGAGGGCGGCCGATGACCGCGCCCCCCGCCGTCAAGGTCCGGGGCCTGAAGAAGCGCTTCGGAGCCGTCACCGCGCTGGACGGCGTCGATCTGGAGATCGAGACCGGCACCGTATTCGGATTGCTGGGGCCCAACGGCGCCGGCAAGACGACCCTGGTACGGATCCTGGCCACCCTGCTCGAGCCCAGCGAGGGCCGGGCGGCGGTGCTCGGTCATGACGTCGTCGACGAGCCGCTGGCCGTCCGCCGCCAGATAGGGCTCGCCGGCCAGTTCGCCGCCGTCGACGCCGAGCTGACCGGACGCGAGAACGTTGAGATGATCGCGCGGCTGTCTCGCCTGCCGGCGGCCGAGGCGCGCCGGCGCACCGCCGAGGTGCTGGAGCGGCTCGACCTCGTTGACGCGGCCGACCGGCGGGCCGGTACGTACTCCGGCGGCATGCGCCGGCGGCTCGATCTGGCCGCCGGGCTGATCGGCCGCCCGCCCGTCGTCCTGCTCGACGAGCCCACCACCGGTCTTGACCCGCGGTCGCGCCAGGAGCTGTGGAACATCGTTGATGAGCTGCGCCGCGCGGGCACCACCGTCCTGCTGACGACCCAGTACCTGGAGGAAGCCGACCGCCTGGCGCAGCGAATCGCCGTCATCGATCACGGCACAGTCGTCGCGGAGGGCACCTCCGCCGAGCTCAAGGCTGCCATCGGCACCACCATGCTCACGGTGCGTCTGGCGCGCGCCGCCGACGCGCCGCAGGCGTCCGTCGCGCTGGCCGACCTGGCCGCCGGCGACGCCCCCCACGTCGATCCGGCCGACGGGGAGATCCGCCTCTCGGTCGCCGACCCATCGGCATCGGCCGAGGCCATCCGCCGGCTTGACGCCCGCCGCCTGGCGGTGGCCGCCGTCGAGCTGCAGCAGCCCAGCCTCGACGACGTGTTTCTCAGCCTCACCGGACATGCCGCGCACGCCGATGCCGGCGAGGGCGCCGCTCACACGCCACCGACCCTGGAGATCGCATGAGCACCACCCTGATCGAGATCCGCAATCGCAACCGCGGACGTGGTCGCCTGACGCTCAGCGAGACGATGGCCGACAGTCGCGTCATGGCCGTCCGGCAGCTGCGCAAGATCGTCCGGCGGCCGATGTACGTCGTCTACCTGTTCATCCAGCCGGTGATCTTCGTCCTGCTGTTTCGCTACGTGTTCGGCGGGGCGATCCGAACGGGCGACGTCAGCTACGTCAACTTCCTGATGCCGGGGATCATCGTCATGACCGCCATCTTCGGCGCCCTCACCACCGGACTGGGCCTCACCGAGGACCTGGCCGGCGGGGTGGTGGACCGCTTCCGCTCGCTGCCGATCGCCCGCTCGGCACTGCTGGTGGGCCGAACCGCGGCGGACCTGGTGACGAACGTCCTGACCCTGCTCGTCATGCTGCTCATCGGCGTCGCCGTCGGCTTCCGTCCCACCCGGCCACCGTACGACGTCGCCCTCGCCCTGGGGCTGGTGCTGGCCTTCGCGTACGTCTTCTCCTGGATCAGCGCCTATGTGGGGCTGGCGGTGCGCAACCCGGAGACCGCGCAGTCGGTGGGGTTCATCTGGGTGTTCCCCCTGGTGTTCGCCTCATCGGCGTTCGTGCCCACCGCGTCGATGCCGGGCGCGGTGCGAGCCTTCGCCGGCGTCAACCCGGTCAGCCTCACCGTCAACGCCGCCCGCGGGCTGATGATCGGCCACGGGGCCGTGCTCGGCCCGGCGCTGGGTAGCCTCGCGTGGCTCGCCGGGCTGCTGCTGGTGTTCGTCCCGCTGGCGACGCGCACGCTCCAGCGCGGCTGAGCGCACGCTCGCAGGCGGCGGAGCGCGCACGCCCCCGCGCGGCCGAGCGCAGCGGAGCGCGCCCCTCCGGCACGCCCTCAGACCGCTGACCAGCTCCCGCCGCCCACCGCGCGCAGAGCGTCCTCGCGCGTGGCGTGCAGGTCGAGCACGCCGCTGCCGTCGCAGATCTCAATGCTGCGCCGGGGCAGGGCGCCCGGGGCGAGAACGAGCGACAGCGCCCGCCGGGATTGCCCAAGGTCCTCGTGAAGCTCGAACAGCATCTGCACCGCGCTGGAGTCCAGGAAGGTGACGTCGGTGAGATCCAGGACCATCCCCACGGCCTCGGCGGGAAACTGCGCGCGCAGCGCCTGCTCGATCTCCGGGCGGGTGGCGACGTCGATCTCGCCGCTCAGAATCATGACGGCGATGTCTCCCACCAGCTCCCGGCGCAGGCTCGTCTGC
Organism: Solirubrobacteraceae bacterium; assembly: GCA_035702755.1. GTDB lineage: Bacteria > Actinomycetota > Thermoleophilia > Solirubrobacterales > Solirubrobacteraceae > Palsa-465. The sequence continues at coordinate 25,958 of DASSZQ010000247.1, forward strand.
TGGCTCACGGCGCGGTCTCCTGGGCGTGGCGCCGCTTGACCATCCGGACCGTGGAACCCGTCTCCTCGCGCTCCAGCTCGACGCCGTCCATCACGGCCTCCATGAGCGCCAGGCCCCGCCCGCCGCCGTCCGGCGCCCGCGGTCCGCGCCAGTGGCCGGTGTCGGCGACGGCGACGGCGATCTCGCCGGCGTCGGCCTGAAGGCGGACCCTGATCGATCCGCGACGGAGCGCGTACGCGTGCTCAATCACGTTCGACGCCGCCTCATTGACCGCGAACACGATGTCATAGGCGTCGACGGCCGGGACGGCGTGCGCCGCCAGCCAGCGGCGCAGGATGCTGCGCAGCCGATGGAGTGTCTGGAGCTGCGCGGGAAGCTCGACGGAGAACTCATCCCCGGGCGCATCGAGGGTGGCCACGAGCACGGCCACGTCGTCCGGGAAGTCTCCGTTGCGCTGCCCGTTGACAAGCTGCTCGGCGCGCGTCCGCGGATCGCCGACCTGGCGGGCGGTGATGTGCTCAACGAGGCGGTGGAGGCCGGCGTCGAGCGGTTCGTCGCGCCGCTCGATGAGTCCGTCGGTGTACAGAACGATCTCGCTGCCGGGCTCCAGCGCCACGTGGGCCTCGCTGAACCGGGAGAGCGGCTGGATGCCGAGCGCCGGCCCGGGGGCATCGTCGAGGAGCTCGACGGTCCCGGTGGCGTGCCGGACGAGACCCGGGGGATGCCCGGCGGTGGCGTATGTCGCGCCGCGGCCGTCGGCGTCGATGATCACGCACTGGCAGGTGACCATCGGCGTGACGGAGCGGGCCAGCGCAAACGTGTTGAGATCGGCCAGCAGCGCAGCCGGAGCCGGGTCGCCGAGCACGTACGCGTTGAGCGCCGCCCGCATCGCGCCCATGACGACCGCGGACTCCAGGCCGTGGCCGGCGACGTCGCCGATGAACAGCAGGACGCGGCCGTCCGGCAGGGCGAGCGCGTCGTAGAAGTCACCGCCGACCTGCATCGTCTGCCCCGCCGGCTCGTAATGGGCACCCACCCGGGTGAAGGCGCCGACCTCCAGTTCGCCCGGGAGCAGGCTGCGCTGCAGGGTGACCGCGATCGCGTGCTCGCGGTCAAGCAGGCCCTCCAGGCGCTCGGCATATTCGGCCGAGCGCTGGGCCTCGCGGTTGCGCAGCGCCCCCAGCTCCAGGTTGGCGGCCACCCGGGCCAGCAACTCGCGCGAGGCGAAGGGCTTGACGACGTAGTCATCGGCGCCGGCGTCGAGCCCCTCCACCGACGCCTCCTCGCCGGCGCGGGCGGAGAGGAGCACCACGGGGATGCCGGAGAGCGCCTGATCGGCACGAAGCGCGCGCAGCAATTCGAAGCCGTTGCACCGCGGCATCATCACGTCGCTGAGCACCAGGTCGACGGGGCTGCCGGTGCGCAGGAGGGTCAGCGCCTGCTCGCCGTCGGTGGCCAGCAGGACCTCATAGCGCTCCGCCAGGAGGCGGCGAAGGTAATCCCGCATGTCGGCGTTGTCGTCGACGACGAGCACCCGCGCCTCCGCGCCCGAGCTCTCCTCATCCAGGCGGTACTCATGGCCGTCGTCGCGGGTCTCCGGCCACGGCCCGTCGGTCTCGTCGCTCCAGCGCAGCGCCTCAGCGACGAAGGCCTCGGCCTGGCTGGAGGCCTCGGGCCGGATCAGCTCCTCGGCCGCCGGTGCGCTCGGCAGCGAGACCGTGAACGTGGTCCCCGCCTCCTTGCGGCTGACCACCTCAATCGTCCCGCCCTGCAGCTCCACCAGCTCCTTGGACAGGGCAAGGCCGATTCCACTGCCCTCATGCGAGCGTGATCGCTCGTCGCGCACGCGGTGAAAGCGCTCGAACAGCCGCTCCAGATTCTCCTCCGAGATGCCGATCCCGGTGTCCGCCACCTCCACGATGCCGTGGCCGGCCCGCTCGCTGACGCGGACGGTGATCGTCCCGTCGAAGGTGAACTTCAGCGCGTTGGAGAGCAGGTTGAGGATGACCTGCTCCAGGTGGTTGGGATCCGCGAGCACCGGCACGGGATGAGCGGGGCAGTCCAGCTCAAGCGTGAGGCCGGCCCGCTCGACGGCCGAGCGAAACACGCCGGCGAGGTCGACGCACACGGCCGCCAGATCGAGCGCCCGTCGGTGGGCGGCGGTTCGCTGCGCCTGCAGGCGCGAGTACTCCAGCAGCGTGTTGACGTGGCGCAACAGGCGCAGCGCGTTGCGGTGGGCCATCACCAGTTCCGGGTCCGGGTCCGGCCGGCGCACCGCGTCCTCCAGCGGGCCGAGGAGGAGGGTCAACGGCGTGCGGAACTCATGCGAGACATTGGAGAAGAACTCGGTCTTGGCCCGGTCAAGCTCGGCCAGGGCCTCGGCGCGGGCGCGCTCCTCCTCCAGCGCCCGGGCCTCGGCGACCGCGCTGCCGATGGCGGCGGCCACCAGCCCGCAGAAGCGGCGCAGGTCATCGTCCAGCGCACGGTTGGCGCTCAGTCCACAGACGAGCGCGAGCGTGGGCGCGCGCTCGCCGGGCTCCTCGACGGCGAGCATGAGTGCCTTGTCGGCGGCCGGCCGGTCCTCGGCGGCGGCCATCAGCATCGACGGCGTCAGGGAGCCGAGCGTCGCCGGCCGGCGCTCGCGCAGCACCCGCTCTAGCGCGGCATCGCCCTCGTCAGCCACGTCAACCAGCGACGGCGCCTGACGCAGCTCCGCCTCCTTGGTGCCGGGCACGCCTGTGCAGGCGAGCAGGCGAAGCTCATCGCCCGCGGTCTCGTACAGGAGCGCGAACGGGAGGTCGTGCGGGTTGTCGGCGAGCGCGGCCACCGCCTCGCGGGCGACGGCGTGGACGCCCTCAACACCGCCTGTCCGCGCGGCGATGGCGCTCAGCGTCTGCAGCCGGCGCGCCCCCAGGACCCGCTCGGTGATCTCCGAGACGACGCCCAGGATGCCGGCGACGGCACCGGTCTCATCCCGCACCGCGCTGTAGGCGAAGTCAAAGTACGTCTCCTCGACGTAGCCGGAGCGCTCCATGTCCAGGCGCTGGGCCTCGGACCATGTGGCCTCTCCGTGCTCCAGCACCCGCATCGCCATCGGACCGACGACGTCCCAGATCTCGGCCCACACCTGCCACGCCGGCCGGCCCATCCCGTCCGGATGCTTCTCGCCCATCAGCGGGGCGTACGCGTCGTTGTAGAGGTTGATGAGATCCGGGCCCCACCACAGGAACATGGGGTAGCGCGACGCCAGGCACGTGCTCACCATCGTGCGCAGCGGTGCCGACCACTCGCCAGGGTCGCCGAGGGGGGTCTGCGACCAGTCCATCGTCCGCATCAGGGCCGCGGTCTCTCCCTCCCCGGTGAATAGGCTCATGGCGGTAAACCTATCGCCGCCGCGGCGTCGCAGGCAGCCCGTGTGACCGGCGTATGACCGCCTAATCTGCCTGTAACGCGGTCCGCAGCGCCGCGATGTCCGCGGCGCCGAACACGACGCGGTTGCGCGTGGCCACGTAGACGAGGTCAAGGTTGACGCCCGCCTGCGAGATCCGGCGGGTGAGGTCGGCGAGCACGCCGGGCCGGTCCTCGACCTCGACGACCACAACCTCCCGCTCGCGGGTCACTGTCAAGTGCGAGATCGACAGTGAGTGCTTGGCCGCCTCAGGGTGGGGGACAAGGATGTGCAACTCGGCGCGCTCACCCCCGGCCATGCACGTCGCCGCGGCGAGGTTCACGCCGGCGTCGCTGACCGCCGCGGCCACCCGCGCGAGCGACCCGGGGCTGTTCTCGACGTCGATGACCAGGTCATATGCCATGGACACGTGCGCTGTCAGCCTATAGGCGGGCCGCGCGGTTGGGAAGGGAGTCGTCTCCACCCACGGGTGGAGACGGGCGCGATCTCCACCCGCAGATCAACCCGGGCGCCGATGTGCCAAGCGCCCCCGCGGACGACGATGCTCCCATGTCAATCACCGATTACCTCATCGACTCCCTGCTGGTTCTCCTCGTGCTGCTCCAGATCAAGGAGCGCCCGCTCACCGATCGCTCCCTCATCCGCCCGCTGGTGGTTGTCGGCGCGGCCGTCGTGATCTACCTCAACGGCATCCCCACCGGCGGCAACGACCTCGTCCTCATCGGCGCACTGGCCCTGCTCGGCGCTCTCATCGGCATCGCCAGCGGCCACACCGTCCTCATGCGGCGCGCCTCCGACGGTCAGGTGCTGGCGCGCAGCGCGTGGGCGTCCGGCTTCTTCTGGGTGCTGGGGATGGGCTCGCGGTTCGCCTTCATCTTCTGGATCACGCATTTCGGCTCGGCGACGATCGGCGCGTTCAGCGTCCAGCACGCCATCACCGGCGGCGAGGCGTGGACGGCCGCGCTGCTGGCCATGGCGGCGTTCGAGGTCGCGGGCCGCACCGCCGTCCTGGCCGCTCGCCGCGGCCAGCTGCAGCGCGCCGGCGGCGTCGAGCTCGCGTGAGCCGGCGGCCGGACAGCCAGTCGCCACGGAGCGGGGCCCGCCGTTTGCGGGTCCCGCTCTTACCATGCGCACAGACGGCCCGGCGCCCACGCCGGGCCTGAACTGCCCACCATCTGGCGCGATGCTGTCCTACCGACTCAACCCGCGTGCCGGCACCGCCGTTCGTCTCGGCGGGCTGGTCCTCGTCGGCTGGTCGGTGCTGACGGCCCGTCCGGCCCCCGGGGCGGAGGGCCGCGGCCTGGTGATCAGCATCCTGTTCGCGGCCGGCGCCATCTCCTGGCTGGTGTGGACGGCGTGGTCGTCGCGCCGCGCCGAGATCACCCCGGACCTGTACGTGATGGCCGCCGCCGGCGGCCTGCTGACGGCGGCCTCTCCCCATAGCGCCGCCAGCGCCTTTGTGTTCATCGCCGTCGTTGCCGCCGGTATCCGCGCCGAACTGGCCGCGGCGATCCCGGTCGTCATCACCGGCGTGCTGGCGCTGGCGATCGGCGTGCTCGTCTATGACACCGGCGCGCTCGGCCTGCTCGCCTACACCCTGGGATTCGCCGCGGCGCTGCTCGGCGGCTCCAATGCCCGCCAGTCGGTGGTGCGCGCCGAGCAGGCGGAGCTGCTGCTCGCCCAGATCCAGCGCTCCCACGAGGAGCAGCTGCGCGCCGCCCGGCTGGAGGAGTCGACGCGGATCGCCCGCGAGATCCACGACGTGCTCGCCCACGCGCTCGCCGGGCTGACGATCCAGCTCGAGGCGACCGCCGCGCTGATCGAGACCGGGGCCGACCCGACGACGATCCTCGAGCGTGTGCGCCGCGCCCACGAACTGGCCCGCGACGGCCTGCGTGAGACCCGTCGGGCCGTCGGCGCGCTGCGCGGCGACGGCCCGCCGGCCGTCCCCGCCGCCGTGCGCATCGAGGCGCTCGTCGGCGACTTCCGCGCCGCCGGTGGCACGATCGACCTCGTCCTCGACGACGCCCGCGAGCGGCTCGTCGGC
>DASSZQ010000034.1:0-24159 GCA_035702755.1 Solirubrobacteraceae bacterium
GCCCAGACGGCGACCTCGCCGGCCTTGAGCTTGCTCATCGAGCCCTCGGCGGCGTTGAAGTCATGGCCGTTGCGGCCCATCCAGGCCGCGCGCCACACCAGCAACCGTGCCGCGTCGATCTCCATCTTCATGTCGGCGAGCGTGAACGCGATCGCCTGGTTTTCGATGATGGGCCGGCCGAACTGGCTGCGCTCCTTGGCGTAGTCCAGGGCGTACTCATATGCGGCCCGCGCGATGCCCAGCGCCTGGGCGCCGACGGTCGGCCGGCTCATCTCAAACGTCCGCATCGCCGCCTGCCCGCGCGAACTCTGCCCCTCCCGCGCCCGGGCGAGGCGCTCATCGAGCTTCTCCTTGCCGCCGAGCAGGCACGATCCGGGAACGCGCACGTCGTCGAGGAACACGTCGGCGGTGTGCGAGGCCCGCAGGCCGTGCTTTTTGACCTTGGTCCCCATCTCCAGGCCCTTCGTCCCGGGGGGAACGATGAACGACGCGTGGCCGCGGGCCTTGAGCTCCGGGTCGACCTGGGCGACGACGACGTGGACCTCGGCGATGCCGCCGTTGGTCGCCCACGCCTTCTGGCCGTTGATCACCCACTCGTCCGCTGCCTCGTCGTACCTGGCGCGGGTGCGCAGCGAGGAGACGTCCGAGCCCGCGTCAGGTTCTGAGACGCAGAAGGCGGCCACCTTGGGCTCCTCGGCGGTGCCGAAGCAGCGCGGCATCCACTCGCCCCACTGCTCCGGGGTTCCGTTGGCCTGGATCGCGGCCACGGCCAGCGTCGTGCCCATGATCGACATGCCGATCCCGGCATCGCCCCAGAACAGTTCCTCGTTGACGATCGGCATCGTGATCCCGCTGGGATCGAACCAGAACGAGGCCAGCCCCTCGAGGTCGTACAGACCGATCTTCGCCGCCTCCTGAAGAATCGGCCAGGGCGTCTCCTCGCGCTCGTCCCACTCGGCGGCGGCCGGCCGGACGGTCTGCTCGGCGAAGCCGTGGACCCAGTCGCGGATGTCGCGCTGGTCCTCGGTCAGCGCCAGCGAGAACCCGCCCGGGCCGCTGCCGTCGCCGTCGCCGCCACCCGTGGTGGCCTGTTCCGGAGTCGCTGCCTCCATCGTCTGTCCTTTCCGCGCTGAGCTTGTGCATCGCCGCTACTACCCACCGGTAGGCCGAACGTCACGGCCCGGGACCGGGTAGAGCTGTCCTATGACAGACAAGAACGCCTCCGCCGGCGTGGCGTTCGTCCTCGGCGGCGGCGGGATCCTGGGCGCCCATGAGGTCGGCATGCTCCGGGCCCTGGCCGAGACCGGCGTGGTGCCCGACCTCGTGCTGGGGACCTCGATCGGCGCCGTCAACGGAGCCCTGTTCGCCGCCGGGCCGAGCGTCGAGGGCGTCACCCGCCTCACCGGGCTGTGGGTTGATTCCAACCTGGCCGAGGTCTCGATCGGCGGCCTGCTGCGCCACGCCGGCACCCTGGCCCGCACCGGAACCCACCTGCAGTCGCTACGCGAGGCGCGCCGGCGGCTGGCCGCGGCCCTGCCGGTGGCGCGTGTGGAGGATCTGAAGGTGCCGTTTCAGTGCGTCGCCGCCTCCATCGAGCGCGCCGCCGAGCACTGGTTCGCCTCCGGGGAGCTTGTCGATGTGCTGCTCGCCTCCTGCGCCGTCCCCGGGGTGCTGCCGCCGGTGAGAATCGACGGCGAGCATTTCATCGACGGCGGCATCGTCAACTCCATTCCGGTCGGCCGCGCCGTGGCCCTGGGAGCGCGGACGATCTACGTCCTGCAGGTCGGCCGGGTGGAGACGCCCCTGCAACCGCCCCGCTGGCCGTGGGAGGTGGGGCTGGTCGCCTTTGAGGTGGCCCGCCGCCATCGCTTTGCCCATGACCTCGCCTCGCTGCCGGCGGGAATCGACCTCCACGTGCTGCCGACGGGCGGCTCGGCGGCCCCCGCCTACAACGACATCTCGGCCCAGGTGCGCTACCGGCGGATCGCCCGGACGGTCTCAGACCAGATCGAGTCCGCCTACGAGGCGTCGCTGCGCTACCTCCAGGACGCGCAGACGACGGCTCGCCCGCGGACCGACGCCGCCTGACGCCCCCTCAGACCACCGTGACCCCGCCCACACCGATCCGCCGGCCGCTCACCATCACCACGTGGCTGATCCTGTCGGTGACGTGCCTGGCCCTCAGCCCGCTGATCATCGCCGCGGGCGCGCTCGCCGCCGCCGTGCTGCGCCGCCCGCAGCCCAGGCTGCTGGCGCGGCTGGTGGTTGAGTACTTCGCCCGTGAGCTCGTCGTCCTGCTCACGTGCGGTGGTCTGTGGGTGATCGCCGGGCTGGGGTGGCGGATCCACGCCCCCCGCTTCCAGCGCGCGCACTACGGGTTGCTGCGCTGGTTTGTGGGAGGCCTGTCGGTGCGGGCCCGGGAGATGCTCAGCATCGACGTCCCGGAGCCGGAGGACTCCGCCGAGGCGGTGTCCGTGCTGGAGGCGGACGGGCCGGTGCTGTTCTTCAGCCGCCACGCCGGGCCGGGCGACACCATCCTGCTCTGCGACCTGCTGATGACGCGCTACGGCCGGCTGCCGAGCGTCGTCTTCAAGGACGCGCTGACGCTTGATCCCTCGGTCGACCTGCTCGGCCACCGGCTCCCCCACGCGGTGCTTGACCGCTCCGATGCCGCCGAATGCGAGGACATCATCCGCCGGGCGTCCGCCCGGCTGGGGCCGCGGGGCGCGCTCGTGCTGTTCCCGGAGGGCGGCAACTTCACCCCGCAGCGGCGCCGGCGCTCGATCGCCAAGCTGCGGCGCAAGGGCATGCGTGCGCAGGCGTCGGCGGGCGAGGCGATGCGCAACGTGATGCCGCCCCACCCCACCGGCGCGCTGGCGGCGCTGCGCGGCAACCCGGAGTCGCCGGTCGTCTTCTCCGCCCACACCGGCCTCGGCCTCGCCGCCTTCCCCGGACAGCTGTGGCGTGACCCGCCGATCGGCCGCACGCTGCGCACGCGGATGTGGCTGGCCCCCGCCGCCGAGCGGCCCCGGGAGACCGACGAGCAGGTGCGATGGCTGTATGACTGGTGGCAGCGCATCGACGCCTGGGTGCGCTCGGAGGGGGAGCGAACGCCTGAGTAGGCGGCGTCCGCCACAATGCCTGGGCAATGGTGACCACCGACGAACGTGCCGTTGACATCGCCGCGCTGCAGGCGGCTCAGGATCGTGTGCTGTGGCTGGCGACGTCGATCATCCATCACGCCAACCGGGTGCGGAAGGTCAGCTCCGGGGTGAAGGTGGGCGGCCATCAGGCGTCGTCGGCGTCGATGGTGTCGATCATGACCGCGCTGTGGTTTGAGCATCTGCGGGCGCCGGACCGGGTGTCGGTCAAGCCGCACGCCTCGCCGGTGCTGCACGCCATCGAGTACCTGCTGGGTCGCCTGGACCGGGAGTATCTGACGACGCTGCGGGAGTTCGGCGGGCTGCAGAGCTACCCGTCGCGTTTGAAGGATCCGGTGCCGGCGGATTTCTCCACGGGATCGGTGGGGATCGGCGCGACGGCGCCGGTGTGGAGCGCGATCGCCCACCGCTACGTGGCCGGTCACTTCGACGTGCCCCAGGGCGGTCGCCAGATCGCGCTGCTGGGGGATGCGGAGCTGGATGAGGGCGCGTGCTGGGAGGCGATCGTCGATCCGGTCGTCCCCCACCTCGGCGAGGTGTTGTGGATCGTGGATCTCAACCGCCAGTCGCTGGATCGGATCGTGCCGGAGATGGCGGCCGGCCGTCTGGTCTCGATGTTCGACGCGGCCGGGTGGCAGACGATCACGGTCAAGTACGGGCGGTGGCTGCGTGAGCTGTTTGGGCGGCCGGGCGGCGAGGCGCTGCGCGCCCGCATCGACGAGATGCGCAACGAGGAGTTTCAGCGGTTGCTGCGCGCCGATGCCGCGCAGCTGCGTGAGCGTCTCCCGGGCACGGGGTCCGGCGCCCGGGAGCTGGCGCGGCTGGTCTCAGACCTTGATGACGACGAGCTGATGCGCGCCATCCGAGATCTCGCCGGCCATGACCTGTCCGATCTGCTGGCCGCGTTCGCGCAGGCCGACGGGGCGACCGACCGGCCGTCGGTCATCTTCGCCTACACGATCAAGGCGTGGCGCCTGGCCACCGAGGGTCATCCCGGCAACCATTCGGCGCTGCTGTCCGATGCCCAGTGGCGGCAGCTGGCCGGGCAGCTGGGCGCCGATGCGGAGGATCCGTGGGCGGCGCTGGATCCGGATTCGACGGCCGCGGGCCTGTGCCGGCGGGCGGCAGCGCGCCTGGAGCGCGAGCCGGTGTCGACGGCGGCGGTGGCCGCGGTGCCGGCCGAGTTTGAGCGCGGGCACACCGGCGCGGAGTCCACCCAGCAGGCGTTTGGCCGCTTCTTCGTTGACCTGGCGCACGCGGCGCCGGAGGTGGCCGCCCGGGTGGTGACGGTCAGCCCGGATGTCGCCTCCTCCACCAACTTGGGCGGGTGGATCAACCGCGCCGGGGTGTGGCAGCTCGGCGAGCGCATCGACTGGTTTGCCGATGACACCGACACGCTGGTGCGCTGGCGCGAGTCTGATCATGGCCAGCACATCGAGCTGGGAATCGCCGAGGGCAACCTGGTGGGGCTGCTCGGCGAGCTGGGGTTGACCTGGGCGCGGGACGGGCAGCCGCTGCTGCCGATCGGCACGCTGTATGACCCGTTTGTCAACCGGGCGCTTGAGCCGTGGTCGTTTGGCATCTACGCCGGCGCGCAGTCGATCCTGATCGGCACACCCTCCGGGGTGACGCTGGCGCCGGAGGGCGGCGCGCACCAGTCGATCATCACCCCGTCGGTGGGGCTGGAGCAGCCACGGTGCGTCGCCTGGGAGCCGGCGTTCGGCCAGGACCTGGAGTGGACGCTGCTGCACGCGCTGGGACAGATTGGGTTTGAGGGCGGGACCTCGTCGTATTTCCGGCTGACGACCCGGCCGCTTGATCAGTCGCTGGCCGCGCTGCCGGAGGCGGGCAGCGCCGAGCGCGAGGAGCGCCGTCGCCAGGTGCTCGCCGGCGGCTACCTGCTGCGGCGCGCGTCCGGGCGCCCCTCGGTGGTGCTGGTCGGTGTCGGTGCCGTGATGCCGGAGGTGCTGGCCGCCGCCGGTGAGCTTGGGGAGGCCGGCGCGGCCTGCGATGTGGTGTGCCTGACCTCGCCGGACCTGGTCTTCCGGGCGCTGCAGGCCCGGGCGGGACTGGGCGAGGGCGAGGAGTGGATCCTGGACGCGCTGTTCGAAGCCGACCGGGCGGCGCCGATCGTCACCGTGCTGGACGGCCATCCCCACACGCTCAGCTTCCTGGCCGGGGTGCGCGGGATGCCGATCGCGTGCCTGGGCGTCTCTGACTTCGGCCAGTCCGGCGACGTGGACGACCTGTACCGGTACTTCGGCATCGACGCGGGCACGGTCGTCGGCGCCGCCCTTGACCTCGTGCAGACTTACCGCCGATGAGTGACATCACCATGCCCCGCCTGTCGGACTCCATGGAGGAGGCGACGATCATCAAGTGGCTGAAGGCCGACGGCGACCGGGTCGCCGCCGACGAGGAGCTGGTGGAGGTCGAGACCGACAAGGCGACGGTCACCGTCAGCGCCGAGGAGGAGGGGCTCTTGACCATCGTCGCCGCCGAGGGCGAGACGGTCGCCGTCGGCGGAGTCATCGCCCGCCTGGGCGAGGCCTCCGAGGCGCTGGACGTCGCCCCGGAGATCGCCGAGGACGCCCCGGCTGCGCCGGCCGAGGTCGCCGGGTCGGACGCCGACCCTCCCCCCACAGCCGTCGAGACCAACGGCCACGTGCCCGCCACGCCGCTGGCGCGCCGCGCCGCCCGGCTGCATGACGTGGAGCTCGCCGCCGTCTCCGGGACCGGCCCGCGGGGGCGGATCACCCGCGACGACGTCCTGGCCGCCGCCGGCGTGCCGGCCCCGGCCCCGCCCGCGGCGCCCGCTTCGCCCGCGGCGCCGGGCCCTGCCGCACCCGCCGCTCCCGCCGCTCCCGCCGCTCCCGGGGCACCCCCCGCCGGCCACCGCTTCACCCGCCTGCAGCAGCTCATCGCCCGGCGCATGACCGAGTCGCGCACGACCATCCCGGAGTTTGAGGTCCAGACCGAGGTCGTCATGGACGCCGCCGTCGCCCTGCGTGAGCAGCTGCGCACGGCCACCGGCGACGATCAGCCGCTGCCGTCGGTCAACGACCTCATCGTCCGCGCCTGCGCGCTCACCCTCCGCCACCACCCCCGGCTCAACGCCTCCTACACCGCCGAGGAGCTGCGCGTGTGGCCGAACGTCAACATCGGCGTGGCCGTCGCCACCGACGCGGCCCTCATCGTGCCCACCGTCCGCGACGCCGACCGCCTCTCCCTCGGCCAGATCGCCCGCGAGACACGCCGGCTGTCCGCCCGCGTCCGCGCCGGCGAGATCAGCCCCGCCGAACTGGAGGGCGGCACGTTCACCGTCTCCAACCTCGGCATGTTCGGCATGACCGCCATCCGCCCGGTCATCAACCACCCCCAGGTCGCCATCCTCGGCGTCGGCACCGTCCGCGAGACCCTCGCCCGCGTCGACTCACAGATCGTCGACCGCAAGCTCATGACCCTGACGCTGAGCGCCGACCACCGTGCCGTCTACGGCGCCGACGCCGCCCGGTTCCTCGCCGACCTGCGCGACCTGCTCCAGGCGCCGCTGCGCATCCTGTTGTAGGTCAGCCGACTCTGAGCGAAAAGTGGCCGGTTTTGGGCCACTCTCGGCTCAGAGTCACAAGGGGACCTGAGCCACCAGCCACTTTCGCTCAGTGCTGGGCGCGCAGCGCGGCCCGGGTCCGGGGTCCGACCACGCCGTCTGGCCGCAGGCCGTGACGGCGCTGGAACGCCCGCACCGCCTCGGGCCGGGACAGGTCCGGTTGCCGGCGCTCCGCCCCCTCCCCCTGCTCCACCGGCCGGACGAGCAGCATGAGCAGGCCGGCGGCCAGCTGGGAGGCGGCCAGGAAGCCGAAGGCGGCGACCGTGTGGCCGCCCAGCGCGCCCACGACATACGTGCCGACGAACCCGCCGAGCGCGCCGAACGCGTTGACGATGCCGATGGCGGGCGCGGCCACGTTGCGGGGCAGGAACTCCGGGATGAACGCGAAGTACGGGCCGTACGGGGCGTACATGAGCGCGCCGGCGATCACCAGCAGGGCGAACGAGAGCCAGAACGAACCGGTGCCGACGGCGAACGACAGATACAGCGCGACGGCGGCCGCGGTCAGGAACGGCATGACGAACCACCGCCGCTTCCCGCTGCGATCCGATCCCCAGGAGACGGCGAGCATGAGCACGGTGGCCAGGGCATACGGGATCGCCGAGAGCGCACCCACGGATCCGATCCCGTGGTGCGACATGCCCTTGACGATCGTGGGCAGCCAGAAGACAAACCCGTAGACACCGATGCTCCACAGCGCGTACTGGACCATGAGCACCGGCACGTTGCGGGAGCGCAGCGCCTCGCGGTAGCCGGAGACCTCCGGCAGGGAGGCCTGCTCCTCGGCCAGGCGGTCCTCGAAGTCGGTGCGCTCGGCATCGTCAAGCCATTTGGCGTCCCGCGGGCGGTCGTCGGCGAGGTGGAGAAAGACAAACGCCCACGGAATCGCCGGCAGGCCCTCCAGGATGAACATCCAGTGGTAGTTGGTCGCTGAGATCAGGTACCCGGAGATGACTGACATCCACAGCAGGGTCACCGGGTTTCCGAGAATGAGGAACGTATTGGCCCGCCCCCGCTCACGGCTTGTGAACCAGTGACTGAGGAACACCAGCATCGCCGGAATGACCGCGGCCTCCACCACCCCCAACAAGAACCGGTCGACGAGCAGCAGCCAGTACCACGGGATGACACCCTGTGCCGAGGCGAACACGCCCCAGGCCAGCAGCGACCAGAACATCAGGCGCTTGACGCTGCGCTTCTCGGCGAACTCGGCGGCCGGCACCTGGAAGATGAAATAGCCGATGAAGAACAGTCCGCCGAGCAGTCCGGCCTGCCCGGAGGAGATGCCCAGCGAGTGGGTCAGTCCGCCGGCCGCGCCCAGCGAGTAGTTGGACCGGTCGAGGTAGGCGAAGCTGTAGGTGATGAATGCGATTGGGATGAGGCGCCGCCACCGTGCACTGGCGGTGTCACTCCCGGCGGGTGCACCCTTGCCCTTGGGCGCTGTGTGTGCAGTCATGGTTTAAGGCTGCCCGTTTCCACTGCCGCCAGCGATCCGGGGCAGGACATGTAACCGCTGTGACCGTAACCCGCCGCGTCGGCGGCTTTGCCAACAGCGACCTTACGAGAGGCCCGCGGCCCAGCGCTCGATCAGGAACCGGGCGATGGAGACGCTCGGCGGCAGCGCGAAGGACGCCTCGTCGTCGCCGTTGATGGCGCCGCGTACGTCGGCGAGGTCGACCCAGCGCACCTCGGCAAGCTCGTCGTCGACGACCCGCGGCTCACCGCCGTCGGACACCGCGTGGAATCCCAGCATCAGCGACGCCGGGAACGGCCAGGGCTGCGACGCCACGAACACCGGATCCCGGACGGCGATCCCGGACTCCTCGGCCACCTCGCGCACAACCGCCTCCTCCGCCGACTCGCCGGGGGAAACAAATCCGGCCAGCACCGACAGGCGGCCGGCCGGCCACCCCGCGCGGCGGCCGAGCAGCAGCCGGCCGTCGTGCTCCACGGTCATGATCACGCACGGATCCGTCCGCGGGAAGTGGTGCGCCCCGCAGCGCGGGCACCGGCGCGAATACCCGGCCTCGGCCACGGCCGTCTCCGCGCCGCAGTTGGCGCAGAAACGATGGCGCCGGTGCCAGTTGAGCAGGGCGACGACGTAGGCGGCGAGCCCGGCCTCCGCGGGGGAGAGCACCGCTCCCGCCTCGCGCAGCGCCACCACCTCGGCCCCGCCGGTGGCCGCCGCGCGCTCCGCGGCGGGCACCGACTCCAGGTCAAGGGCAAACAGGGCGTCGCCGTCCTCGCCGAGGCCGAGCAGGACCGGCTCATCCACATCATCCGGCGCCACCCGGGCCCGCAGCAGCGCCGGCGGCTCCCCGTCGGCGACGAGCACACCCTCATGGGTGGCGGTGACCGCGCGGCTGCCCGGATCCTCAAGGCGCTCCCGCACCCAGTCCGGGTCCTTGCGAGCGGTTGACGCGCGGTCGAGCGCCATCCCGGTGAAGGGCGGCTGAGTGGGCAGTTGGTCGGCGGTGGACATCGGTCTCGTTCAGGTTAGGGATGCTCTGGCGGACCAACGCGGAAACGAAACTCCATCCCGGCGCCCCCCGCGCGTTGCAGCGCCTATGCTGGCGCGGGGCCGGTACGGAATTGGAGGTCGCGCCCGTCCGCGCGAGGAGGTTCTCGATGAAGTGCCGCGTTCTCATCGCCGTGCTGGCCGCCTGCGCCCCGGTCGCCGCCCTGCTGCCCGCGCCGGCCCTCGGCGCCCGCCCCCACACGTCCCCCTCGGTCTCCGCACCGGGCTCACCGGGCACGGAGAGCTACTTCGATCTCGCGCGCAAGGACTGCGTCGGCACCGCCCGCAACACCACCTCCAAGGTGTGGTTCACCGTCGCTGACGGCGTCCTCTCTGACGTCTACTGGCCAACGGTCGACGCCACCAACGTCCACACCCTCCAGTACCTGGTCACCGACGGCCACAGCTTCACCGACCTGCAGACGCGCGACATGAGCTACCGCGTCCTGCCTGATCCCACCGGCATGTCGTGCACGGTCGTCGCCTCCGACGCCGCCCATCACTACCGGATCACCACCACCTACATCGCCGATCCCGCCCGCGATGCCGTCCTCATGCGCGTGCACTTCGACGGCCCCGGCGGCGATCGGCTCTACGTCCGCCTCAACCCGCTGGCCGGAGGTACCGGCGGCGGCGGATCGCAGAACGCCGGCGCAAACACCGCCACCCTGGCCGGTCCCAACGGCGACGTTCCCCTCGCCTTCAACACCAACACCACCACCAACGCCGTCAACCGCACCTACGCGGTGCCGACATTTGAGGCGCTTCAGTCCTCGCACGGGTTCACCAGCTCAAGCGTCGGCTATGCCGGCAGTGCCAGCGACGGCCTGACGATGCTTGACTCAGAGCACCGTCTGGCCACCTACACGACGGCCGCCAACGGGCACGTCACGCTGACCGCCGGGATCGCGCTTGACCGCAGCGGCAGCGCCGTGCTCGCGCTCGGCTTCGGCACCACGCAGAACCGCGCGCTGGCGGTCGCCGACGCCGCCGCCACCCAGCGCTTCGCTCGCGCGTGGCGAGATTATGAGGCCGGGTGGCTGCGCTACGACGCTCACCTGCGCCGCCCGTCACCGCGACTGGGCCTGGGCGCCGACCGCGAGTACTACGCGTCGGTCAACGTCGTCAAGGCGTCCGAGGACAAGACGTTCCCGGGAGCGATCGCTGCCGGCCTCGCCTCCCCGTGGGGCCAGGCCGTACCCGCCGGCAATTTCACCGGCGGAAAGCCGACGTACTTCGGCTCCTACCGCGAGGTGTTCGCCCGCGACCTGTACGAGGCGTTCACCGGTCTCCTCGTCGCCGGCGACATCCGGACGGCCCGGGCCGCGACGCTGTTCCTGTTCGATCGCCAGCAGCAGCCGGACGGATCGATGCCGCGCAACTCGCTGGAGAACGGCAAGCCGGCGCCGGACACGGGTGGCCTGCAACTCGACGAGACCTCCTATCCGATCCTCATGGCCTGGCAGTCCGGCCTCGCCGGTGACACGACCCTCTACAGGGACCACATCATCCCGGCCGCCGACTTCCTTGTCGCCCACGGGCCGACCGCCGGCGTCGAGCGCTGGGAGGAGCAGTCCGGCTACTCACCCTCGACGATCGCCGCCGAGATCGCCGGGCTGACCGCGGCCGCCCGGATCGCCGCGCTCCACGGCGACACGGCGCGCTCGCAGATCTACCAGGCGACCGCCGATGACTTCGCGCGGAACATCAAGGGCTGGACGGTCACCAACGACGGTCCCTACATCGGCCCGGGCGTCCCCAGCTACTTCATCCGCGTGACCAAGAACGGCAATCCCAACTCGCCGTACATCTACAACCTCGGCAACGGGAGCATCAACGCCGACCAGCGGGCGGTCATCGACGCCGGCTTTCTGGAGCTTGTCCGCCTCGGCGTGCTCCCGGCGTCAGACCCGGTCATCAAATCCTCGCTGACCGTCGTCGACGACACGATCGAGCGCCAGACGCCGAGCGGCCCCGGGTTCTACCGCTACGGCGTGCAGCCGTCGCAGATCCAGGGCGCCAAGGGACCGGAGTCGGTCGACGGCTACGGCGACTGCTTCCAGCCGAGCGGATCCACGTGCTCGCCGATCGGCGCGCCCTGGCCGCCGACGAACATCGGCACCGGCCACCTGTGGCCCGTGCTCAGCGGCGAGCGCGGCGCGTACGACGTCGCCGCCGGCAGCTTCAGCGCCGCGCGCGGGCTGCTGCAGTCGATGCAGAACATGCAGTCCGGCCAGGGCCTCGAGCCTGAGCAGGCGTGGGAGGACCCCAATCTCCCGGCGTCCTCCTACGACCAGCGCGTCAACGACCCCGCCACCGCGTCGATCGGCTTCGTCGACGGCCAGCCCGCCGGCTCGGCCAGCCCGCTGACGTGGGCGCAGGCCCAGTACGCGCGGCTCGCGCTTGACCTCAGCACCGGGCGCAACCTGGAGACCCCGGACATCGTCTATGACCGCTACGTCCGCCACGGGATGCCCGGGGCGCTGCCGCTGACGATCACCTCGCCGTCCAACGGCGGCACGGTGAACAGCTCGACGGTGCCGGTGACCGGCACCACGGCCCCCGGGGCGACCGTCGTCGCCGACGCCGAGCCGCCGACCGGCGGCACGGCGCCCGTGGTCTCGACGACGGCCGACGCGGCGGGGAAGTGGTCGCTGTCGCTGCCGGTCAGCTTCGGCTCCACAACGATCACCGTCACGGCGACGCAGGGACGCAGCACCGGCTACGGCCAGGTGACGGTGACGAACGTCGCTCTGCCGGGCACCACCGTGCTCAACGTCACCGACCCGGCCGGCGACGACAACGGGCCCGGCACGTACGCCTATCCCCTCCCCCAGTCGGTGTTCCCCGGCGGTGCGTTCGACCTCCTGGGGCTGCAGGTCAGCCAGGACGCCACCAACGTCTACATCCAGGCGAAGATCCGCAACCTCGTCAACACCTTCGGCAGCGACTTCGGCGCCCAGCTGCTCGACGTCTACGTCCACCAGCCGGGGGCGGCGAGCACCTCCACGGCCGCGGCCTATCCGTCGGTCATGAACTACGGGATCGCCTCCGCGGACGCGTGGAGCCAGCGGCTCGAGGCCCAGGGCTTCGCCCCGGTCGTCTGGGTCAACCCGTCCGGCACGTCGCTGGGCAGCGCCCAGCTCGTCGCCTCCGACTCGGTCAACGGCCAGCCCGGGACGGCGACGCTGATCCTGCCCAAGGCGACGTTTGGCACCGTCGGGCCGGGATGGGTGTTCACGGTCGCGCTCACCGGGCAGGGCGGCGGCAGCCCGCCGGTCCGCAATTTCACCGCGACGCCTCAGGACTACAGCTTCGGCGTCTGCGCCAGCGCGGGCGACCCCAACCCCATCTGCTCGCTGAACCCCAACTCGGTGCCCACTGTGATGGACACGATCCCGCCGGCGGCCGTCTCTCAGTCCAGCGAGCTCAACCCGCTGAACGGGCCGGTGGCGCTCCAGGGCGTGACGGTTCCGTAGCCACCGGGGCCTGACGGCTCCGTAGCCACCCGGCGGGGGCGGTCGCGCCCCCGCGCCCTGCTACACCGAGAACCGGCGCATCGCGGTGCCGGCGGGGCTATCGTCCGCCGCGTGACGCAGTTCGTCCGGCGCGCTCTCCTCGCTGCCCTCGTTGTCCTCGCCGCCTGCGCCTCACCCGCCACCGGTATCGGCGCCGGCGCCGCAAGCGCCGCCGTCCCGCCGGGGATGCCCACCGACGTCCCCGCCGCCGCCCGCACCCCGGCGCCCGCGTATCCGGAGCCGTCCCGCACCGCCTGGCCGTTTCCCAACGCGTTCCCGCAGACGTCGGGCACCGGCCGGCTGGCCGGGGGCGCGTCGCTGTGGACCGACTTCCTCTATGACGACTACGGTGCCTCCGGTCCGGGCGGCTACAACACCTCGACGTACTCGCAGAGCTCCGGCCTGGCCCCTCGGCAGGGTGACTACGTCTTTCCGGCCGGCCCCGCCGACAACAACGGCGCCGACATCTTCCGGGCCGGGATTGGGATGACGGGCAGCATGACCTACTTCCGCGTCGACTGGGTGACGCTGGCCGACCCGTCGGTACCCATTGCCGAGTGGACGTTTGACACCGACAACAACCCGGCGACGGGGGCGTCGCTGTGGCCGGCCGGCGCCGGCGTGCGCTCACCGGGCATCGACGAGGCGCTCGTCGTCTCCAGCCGCGGGGCCTGGCTGATCAACCCGCTCACGGGGCTGCGCACCAACGTCCTCGCCGGCGGCGGCTCGCTGACCGTCGACCGGACGGCGAAGTCGTTCATCGTGGCCGTTCCCCACAGCCTGCTCCCGGTCAGCGGCACGTGGCGGGTGCGGCTCGGCGCCGGCCTGGCTGACGCCTCCGGGCAGAACTTCGCGCCGCCGGAGGTCAACACCGCGGGGACCGGTGCCCTCGCCTCGCTGACGGCCGAGCGGCTGTACAACATCACGTTCCGCACCGTGGCCCAGGAGCCGCCGGTCTACACCGACGGCTCCAGCGACGCTCTGGCCGCCGCCGCCCAGTCGGCGCTCGCCGCCACCCCGGTGGGCAGCACGCTGGGACTCGACGGCATCGCGCGGACCGTCACCGGCAACTTCTGGATGGAGGACGACCAGGCCGACACGCTGGCCGCCGGCGATGTCTCCAAGTTCTCGCTGCTCGTCGACTGGTCAGCGCTCGCCGCGCGCGACGCGACGCCGCCGCCCCAGCCGACCGGCTACAGCACGCGGTGGTAC
The DNA here is from genome assembly GCA_035702755.1 of Solirubrobacteraceae bacterium. Classification (GTDB taxonomy): domain Bacteria; phylum Actinomycetota; class Thermoleophilia; order Solirubrobacterales; family Solirubrobacteraceae; genus Palsa-465. Next base: position 14,017 of record DASSZQ010000034.1, read on the forward strand.
GTGTCGCGGTTGCATCCCGGTGCCGGGCAGGTCACCACCGACGGGCCGGAGGGCAACTTCAAGCCGACACTGCTTGAGTCCCTCCAGCCGTATTCGGTCTACGTGCCGACGACGTACACCGCCGGCCACCGCCTCCCCCTGACGTGGATCCTGCACTCGCTGGAGGTCAACTACAACCAGTACGGGGCCCTGGACCCTCAGCTGCTGCAGCAGCTGTGCCAGAGCCGCGACTCCATCTGCGCCACCACCGAGGGTTTCGGCCCCGCCGGCTGGTACTACAACGAGGCCGAGACCGACTTCTGGCAGGTGTGGCGGCAGCTGGCGCAGGCCTACGCGCTCAACCCCGCCCGCACCGTCATCTCCGGCTACTCGATGGGCGGCTGGGCGTCGTACAAGCTCGCCTTCGAGCACCCGGACGACTTCGCCGGCGCGCTCGTCCTCGACGGCCCCGTCGTCTGCGGCGTTGAGGTGTACCCGGGAATCAGCGGCCCCGCGGCGTCCAGTCCGCAGTGCGCCCAGGACGGCCAGAGCGCGCCGCTCGTCGCCAACGCGCGCTGGATCCCGTATGTCATCGACCAGACCTACGCCGACGAGCTGGTGCCGACCACGGGCGTCATCGCCCAGGCGCAGGCGTTTGACCGGCTGGGCGAGCGCTACCACCTGTTCATCCACACCGGCGGCGATCATCTCGCCTACGCCACCGAGGACCGGTTCGGCGATGCCGTCAGCGCTCTCGGGCTCCCGCGGCGCACCACCGCTCCCGGCACCTTCACCTACGCCTGGTACCCCAGCCTCAACAGCCGCTCGCTCGGCATCGGCGCCACCGGCGACTACTGGGTCAGCGGCCTGCGCGCCCGCCGCGCCGCCTCCGGGACGCTGGCGCGCATCCGCGCCGCCGACGCGGCGCTCCCGGACCGGCGGGTGATCGCCCAGCGGTCCGGCCCGGCGCTCGTCACGCAGCCGCTGCCGGGGACGGAGACGTCGCTGAGCTGGCGGCGGGGCCGCCGTTCCAAGGCCGCCCGCCACATGTCGCTTCGCCTCGCCGACGTCGCCGCCCTGACGGTCAATGCCGCCGCCGCGCGCCTGCGCACGGGGACGATCCGCGTCAACACCGACGGCCCGGGCCGGTTGCGGATCTCCCGGCTGCGGCCGGGAACCGCGGTGCGGGTCAACGGCCGCCGCCTCAGGCGCGTCCGCCGCGGGGGCGTGGTCAACGTCCGCTTGCGCCGGGGCACAAACGTGATCGTCCTGCACTGACGGCGGTCAGCCCGCGTCCCCGGCGGCGCGTCCCTACCATCGCCTTTCGTGCTGATCGACGGACGACGCTATGCCGAGGAGCTGACCGAGACGCTGCGCGACGAGCTCTCGCAGCTGCGCGGCGGGGCCGGCATCGCCACCATCCTGGTCGGCGACGACACGGCGGCCCAGGTCTACCAGCGGCGCATCGATCGCCATGCGCGGGAGGTGGGGATCGTCTCGCGCCCGGTGCAGATGCCGGCCGAGGCGACACTGGGGGAGGTTGTGGGCAAGATCGCCGAGCTCGACGTCGACCCGGAGATCACCGGCATCCTCGTCCTGCGCCCGCTGCCCTCCCACCTGCCGGAGTCCCGCGTGTTCTCCGCGCTGCCGCCGCTCAAGGACGTCGAGGCGCTGCATCCGGTCAACGCCGGGCTGCTGTCGCTGGGGACGCCGCGCTTTGTGCCCTCCACGCCGGCGGCCGCCTTCCACATGCTCGACCGCTACACCGCCGCCGCCGGGCGCGACCCCGCCACCGCCTACGACGGCCTCAACCTCGCGCTCGTCGGCCGCTCCAACAACGTCGGCAAGCCGGCGGCGATCCTGGGGCTGCAGCGCAACGCCACGGTCATCTCCTGTCACCGGCACACGTACGACGCCGGCCGGCTGGCCGAGCACACGCGGGGGGCCGACATCCTCATCGTCGCCGTCGGCGTCCCCGGCCTGATCACCGGCGAGCTGGTGCGCGAGGGCGCGCTGGTGATCGACATTGGGATCAACGCCGTCACCGGCGCCGATGGAGCGGTCACGCTCGTCGGCGACTGCGACACCGCGTCGGTGGAGGCGGTGGCTGAGGCGGTCTCCCCCGTCCCCGGGGGCGTCGGCCCCATCACCGACATCTGGGTGCTGCGCAACACGGTGACCGCCGCCTGGCTGCAGACCTCGCCGCCCCAGCGGCACGCCGCCCGCGTCTGACCGTAGGAACCTGGGCCACGCGTTTCGGCGGGCGCGCCCCGGCTCGCGCCCACCGGGTCAGGAGCCGGACGGCTGGTCGCCGTCGGACTCGCCGTCGTCCCGCGGCGGCCCGTACGTGCGCAGGGACAGTCGCCGCGCCCGTCCCTCCGAGACCGCCTCGCGCAGCGCGGGGCCGAAGCGGCCCGGGCCCCAGTAGCGCGCGCCCACCAGGCGGGCGAGGTCCTCGCGCTCGGTGGCTCCGTGCTCATCGAGCGCCCGGGAGATCGTCTCGATCTCATGATCGAGCTCCTCCTCGGAGACACCGCGCGGTGGGGGTGTCGCGGGCATCCCGGGCGAGTAGAAGGTGCTCCCGGGCCCGGGGCGAAAGCGGCGCAGGCCATGCTGGTCCCGGGCCTGGCGACGGGCCAGCCGGGACCGGATCCGCTCCTCCACCTCCCGCCGTCGGCGGTCGCGCTCGGCGGCCTGCTCGCGCTCCTGCGCCGCCTCCTCGGCCTGGTCCTGGATGCCCTGCAGCTCGCGGGCCTGGGCGCGGTGCTCGGCGGCACCGACGCGCTCCTCGGCGGCGAGCGCCGCCTGCTCGGCGTGCTCCACCTCGCGCCGGAGAGCGTGGACCTCGGTCTGGTCCTCCGCGGCGCGAGCGGCGTGCGCCGCCCCCTGGCGCTCATGCATCAGCGCCCACGCGTCGTGCATCTCGGCGCGGGCGCCGGCCACCTCGGCCCCCGCCTCGTCGGACTCATCCACCTTGGCCCGGGCCTGATGGGCCTCGTTGCGGTGCTCATGGGCACGCGCCCGCTCGGTCGCCGCCGCCATCAGCGCCTCATGCCGCTCGGCCGCGGCTTTGTCCTCGGCGCCGAGTGCGGCCGCGTGCTCCTCCTCGGCGACCGCCCGCTGCTCGGCGGCCTCGGCGCGCTCACGCGCGGCGTCGCGGTCGTGCGGGCCCTCGGCGGCCTCGGCGCCGGCGCGCTCCTCCTGGGCGTCGGCCCGCGCGTCAAAGGCCTTGGCCTGCAGCTCGGCGATCTCGGCGAGCGTCTCCTCGATGCCCGCCCGGTCCTCGGCCTGGCCGTTGCCCGGCAGCGCGCCGGAGCGGACCTCGTGGGCCCGGGCGCGATGCTCGGCGGCCCACGCCCGCGCCTCCTCGGCCCGCTGGCGGAAGACGAGCGACTCCCGGCGCTGTGGATCGAGGAGATCGGCGGACACGCCGGCCCCGGCCGCGCCCGCCTCGGCGGAGCCGCCGCCCTCCGCGTCGGCCTCGGCGGCGGTGATCGGCGTGGCGATGTCCTCCAGCGACTGCCGCTCGGCCTTGACGCCCATCACCAGCTCGACGATGCCGCCGATCGCCATCACCGCAGCACCGATCCAGAAGGCGATCGCCACCTCGCTGCGGCTACCGGAGGCAATCATCCGGCCGAACAGGAGCGGGCCGATGATCCCCCCCAACCCGGTGCCGATCGCGTAGAAGAACGCAATCGCCAGCGCTCGCGTCTCCATGGGAAAGATCTCCGACGCCGTCAGATACGCGGCGCTGGCCCCCGCCGACGCGAGGAAGAACGTGGCCACGATCATCCCCTCAAGCCCCCAGGTTCCGAGCGTCCCGTTGCTGAACAGGTAGGCCATCGCCGCCGCCACCACCGCCGAGCCGATGTAGGTCCCGCTGATCATCGGCTTGCGGCCGAGGGTGTCGAACAGCCGGCCGAGCAGGATCGGCCCCGCGAAGTTGCCCGCCGCAAACACGATGGTGAAGATCGGAACCGTGCCGGAGGCGACGTTCTCGAACTTGGTGAACAGCGTGCCCAGGTCGAAGGTGACCCCGTTGTAGAGGAAGGCCTGGCCGACAAACAGCGCCATGGCGAGGATCGAGCGCCGCGGGTAGCGCTTGAAGGCGACGCCGGCGATCTCCCGGAAGCTGATCGACTTGCGCTGGTGCACGGTGATCGCGCGCTCCGGATCCGGCAGGTCCTCCCCGGTCTCGTGCTCCACCGAGCTCTCGATCTCGGCGACGATCCGCTCGGCCTCCTCCTCACGACCGTGGATGAACAGCCAGCGCGGGCTCTCCGGCACGTTGCGGCGCACCAGCAGGACGGTCAGGCCGATGACGGCGCCGACGCCGAAGGACAGCCGCCAGCCGAAGTCCTTGGCGAAGATCGACTGGTCCAAGAAGAACAGGGCCGCCGCCGACCCGGCCAGCGACCCCAGCCAGTAGGAGCCGTTGATCGTCAGATCGACCCGGCCGCGCGCCCGCGCCGGGATGAGTTCGTCGATGGCGGAGTTGATCGACGCGTACTCGCCGCCGATGCCCGCGCCGGTGACGAACCGGCACACGTAGAAGTACCAGGGGGCGAACGAGAACGCCGTGGCCACCGTGGCCACGATGTAGATCCCCAGCGTGATCATGAACAGCTTCCTGCGGCCGAAGCGATCGGTGAGCTGGCCGAAGAACAACGCCCCCAGGCAGGCGCCGATGACGTAGATAGCGGCGGCGGTGCCGATGCCGCTGGCCGACAGGGCGAGCCCGGAGCCCGTCTCGGTCAGGCGCGAGCCGACGGCGCCGACGTTGGTCACCTCCAGCCCGTCGAGGATCCACACCGTTCCCAATCCAAAGACGATCAGCCAGTGGAACCGCGCCCAGGGCAGGCGGTCAAGCCGTGCCGGGATCTTCGTCCGTATCGTCGCGGGCGACGCTGGTGCTGCTTCCCGCACAGCGCTCATCGGAGCTCCTTCATTTCGCCTACCTAGCTACCGCCACCCCGGCGAGCCAAACTCCGGGGCAACAGCGACCGTATGCGTCCAGACAGTGAGCCTTTGGCCACTTTTGCGGCCGCCGGCGGGCGGCGCGTCATCGGATCGCCCACCTCGACATCATGGGAGGGGTGCGATCTCGGCATTTTCTGTGCTTCGCGGTGGCCTGCGGCCTGTCCGGTGCCCTCGTCGGCTGTGGCTCGGGCTCGCCCGGCGGCCTGAGCCCGTCCCGGGCCAACGCGCTGCGCCAGCAGCTGGCGATGGTCGACAACGCCGCCGCGCAGGGCAACCGGACGGCCGCACTCAACGCCCTTTCGACGTTCGCCGCCGACGTGCACCGCGACGCCGGCTCGCTGAACGCCGCCGACCGGGCCGCGCTCCAGACCGGCATCGCCCGCGTACGGGCGCGGATCCTGGGCAGCCTGCCGGTGAGCGCCCCCTCCCGCACGACGAGCACAACCACGCCCGCGGTGACGACCACGACCACCACCACGACGGTGTCAGCCCCCACCACCACAGCGTCAACGCCGGCGACTCCGGCGGGCCCGCCGGGACACGGTCCCGGCGGCCACGGTCCTCCCGGACACGGTGGCCCTCCGGGGCACGACGGTCACGGCCACGGGCCCGGCGGCGGACCGGGCGCGTCCGGTCCCGGCGGTGACGGGCAGGCCGGCGGAGGCGGAAACGGACAATGAGGCCCGCCGTCCACGTCACCCTGGGCGAGGGGCGCTATCGCCTCCAGCAGCGACTCGGCGCCGGTGGGATGGCGAGCGTCTGGCTGGCGTCCGACGAACGACTGGGGCGTTCGGTCGCGATCAAGATCGTGGCCGACACGCTGGCCGACGACGAGCGCTGGGTCACGCGCTTCAACCGCGAGGCGCGGGCCGCCGCCGCCCTGTCGCACCGCGGGGTGGTCCACGTCTTCGACTACGGGGTGGAGGATGGGCGCCCGTATCTCGTCATGGAGTACGTCCGGGGCGGCACGCTCGCCGAGCCACTCGCCGCATCCCGGGGCAGCTCCGGCGACGGCCGCCGGCCGGACGCGCAGCGCTCGCCGATCGAGCCAATCCAGCTCGCCCGTGAGCTCCTGGAGGCGGTGGGTGCCGTCCACGCCGCCGGAATCCTGCACCGTGACATCAAGCCGGCGAATCTGCTCATCGACGATCACGGCCACGTTCGCCTCACCGACTTCGGAATCGCCCAGGCGCAGGACAGCACCGGGCTGACGCGGACCGGGATGGTGATCGGCACCCTGCGCTACCTCGCCCCGGAGGTCGCCGCCGGCCATCCGGCCACCGTCCAGAGCGACCTGTACTCCGCCGGCGTCGTCATCCGCCAGGTGGCCGGCGAGCCACCGCCGCCGCGGCTGGTCGCCCTGATCGACGCCCTGGTTGCCGAGGACCCCGGGGACCGGCCGGAGTCGGCGCGCGCCGCCCTCGCCCTTCTGCAGCAGGCGGCCGCCGAGGAGCCGACCGGGACGGCCGAGACACGACCGGTGAGCCAGTCCCGCACCGCGCGATGGCCGGCGGCCACGCCGGAGACGATCACGCAACGCCTGCGCACCGGGGCGACCTCTCCGCGACGACCGTTCTCGGCAACCGGCGGCACCGCCCCCGCGTCGCGGCGGATCGCGCGGGGGCCCGCCTACGTCATGGCCGCGCTGCTCGTGGTGGTGATCATCATCGTGCTGGTCACGTCCGTCGGCGGCTCCGGGTCCGGCTCCCGTCCCAGCTCCGGCGGATCAGCCGCCCCGTCCCCGGCGCCGTCCACCGCCTCGGTGTCCGGCCAGGTCAAGGCGATGGACCGGATCATCGAGAGCGCGACGCGGCGGTAGGTCGCCGGGCGGCGGCGGGTTCGGCGGCCGGCTGCTCCGGCGGGGCCTCGTCCGCCACCATGTGCCCCTCGATGCGGACCTGCGGCAGCCGGGCATCAAGCGCCCGCGGCAGCCACCACGTCCGCCGCCCCAGCAGCTCCAGGACGGCGGGCAGCAGGACACAGCGGATGACGAGCGCGTCGAGGAAGACCGCGACGGCAAGACCGAAGCCGAACTCCTTGATCGAGCGCTCGTTGCCGAGCAGGAACGACAGAAAGACGCACACCATGATCGCGGCGGCGGCACTGATCACGCGGCCGGTGTAGGCGATGCCGTCGGCCACCGCCCGGGAGGCGTCGCCGCGGCGCACCCACTCCTCGCGCACGCGTGAGATGAGGAACACCTCGTAGTCCATGGAGAGGCCGAACACGACGGCGAACATGAGGACCGGGATCCACGGCTCCACCGGCCCCGGGGTGACGCCGATGACTCCGGCCAGCCACCCGTTCTGAAACACGGCGACCGTCACCCCCAGGGCTCCGCCGATGCTGATGAGGTTCATGAGCGCCGCCTGCACCGGAATGACCAGCGAGCGGAAGATGACGAACAGCAGCAGCGCGGAGACAACAACGACGATGCCGATGAACAGGGGGAGCTTGCCGGCAAGCACGGCGGCGAAGTCGATGGAGCCCGCGGTGAAGCCGCCGACGAGCGGCCGGGAACCGAGCGTGTCGCGGAAGGGCACAAGCACGCTCGTGCGCAGGTGCTTGACGAGATTGACCGTCGCCTGGTCCTGCGGCGCCGAGCGCGGGTAGACCTCCAGGACCGCCACCCTCCCGGAGGGAGCCAGCCGGGGCGGGGTGACGCCGCCGACGTTCGGCGTGCGGGCAAGTGTCGCTCGCAGCGCGGGCAGCTGCGCCGCCGCTCCCGGACGCGACAGCTGCGCGGTGACGAGCAGCGGCCCGTTGAATCCGGGGCCGAAGCCGCGGGCGAGGAGGTGGAAGGCGCGGTAGGTGGTGGTGTTGGCGGGATCGTTGCCGGCGTCGCTGGAGAGCAGCCGCATGCTGAACACCGGGACGAGGAACACCAGCATCACCAGCAGGGAGGCGATCACCAGCGGCCACGGGCGGGACTGGACGAGCACGCTCCAGCGACGCCAGGCCGACTCCGGATGCGCGCGGCCCTCGGCGGCGCGCCGGCGCGCACGCCGCCCGGGCCGCACGATGCGCGCACCGAGCATCGACAGCAGCGCCGGGAGCACCGTCAGTGACGCCAGCAGCACGCACAGGACGGCGAGCACCGAGGCGATGGCAAGGCCGTACATGAACGCCACCCCGGTGGCGAACATCCCCAGCAGGGCGATGATCACGGTGGTGCCGGCCAGCAGGATCGCCCGGCCGGACGTGTCCATGGCCTCGATGATCGACCGCTCGACGTTCCCCGTCCGGGCATGGCTCTCGCGAAAGCGCGTCACGATGAACAGCGCGTAGTCGACGCCGACGCCGAGTCCGATCATCAGCGCCAGGTCCGTCGAGACCTGGGGCGTGCTGATCACGTGCGTGGCCAGGCCCACCAGCGAGATGCCGGTGATGAGCCCCAGCGCGGCGGTGAACAACGGCATCCCGGCAGCGCTGAGCGAACCGAAGGTGAGCAGCAGGATGATGAGCGCGGCCACCACCCCCACCGTCGTCGCCGGGCCGATGCTGAATCCCTGGGCACTCTCGATGACCTGGCCCCCGGCAGCCACCTGCACGCCGGGGATGCGGAACGCGTTGACGGCCCGGATGACCGGGGAGCCGGCGGTGTTGGGCAGCAGGTTGGCGCGCTTGGCGTAGTTGACGGTGGCGAACGCGGTGTGGCCGTCGCGGGAGATCTGCACCGACCCGCCGCCGCCGTTCCCGACGACGGAGAACGGCCCGGTGACGCTGACGACGTACGGCATCCGGCGCACCCGCGCCAGCAGTCGGTCAAACGCGGCGGCCACCGGCGGATAGGTCACCGGATGCCGGGCGCTGTGGATGACGATCGTGTCGATGTCGCCGCTCTGGGCGCGGAACTGGTGGTTGAGGACGTCGATGACGCGCTGCGCCTCGGTGCCCGGCAACGTGAAGTTGTTGGCGTAGTGGCGGCCCACGCCGCCCGCGACCACCGTGGTCGCCACCGCGATCACGATCCAGCCCACCACCACCACGCGGCGGTGGGCGATGCACCAGCGACTCAGTGCGACCATGCTCCGCTCCCGGTCTGAGGTCTCAAACCCTCCAACCCCGTCCACACTGTAGCCACCCGCCGAGCCCGGCTCAGGCGACCCGCCCCACGGTCGCCGGCCGCCGAGACCGCCTCAGGCAAACCGGATTCTGGAGCCGCCGAGCCGGCCAGACGGCGGTGAGCCGCGGACCGTGGAGCCGGCGGGCGACGGCTCAGTCGCCGTCGAGGGCGAGCACCAGCTTGCCGGTGTTCTCGCCCCGGAACAGCCGCAGCAGCGTGTCCGGGAAGCTCTGCACCCCGCCGGAGGCGATGTCCTCGTAGGTCACCAGGCGACCCTCGGCCAACCAGCCCGCCATCTCCCGCACCGCCTCGGCCTGGCGGTCGGCGTAGTCGAAGACGAGGAACCCGGTCATGCTCGCCCGGTTGACGAGCAGCGACATGTAGTTGGCGGGACCGCGGACGCCGTCGGTCGCGTTGTACTGCGAGATGGCGCCGCAGATGACGACGCGGGCGTGCCGCGCCAGCTGGGCCAGCGCCGCGTCGAGGATCTCGCCGCCGACGTTGTCGAAGTACACGTCGATCCCATCCGGGCAGTGGCGGTGCAGTTCCGCGCCGACGGTGCCGGCCTTGTAGTCGATGCAGGCGTCAAAGCCGAGGTCCTCGACGACGTGGCGACACTTCTCAGGCCCGCCGGCGATGCCGACGGCCCGGCAGCCCTTGATCCTGGCGATCTGTCCCACGACGCCGCCGACGGCACCCGCGGCGCCGGAGACGACGACGGTGTCGCCCTCGGTCGCCCGCCCCACCTCCAGCAGTCCAAAGTAGGCCGTCAGCCCCGGCATGCCGAGCGTCCCCAGGTACACGGGCAGCGGTGCCCGCTCCGGGTCGACCTTGATCAACGCATCGCCGCTGAGGATGGCGTACTCCTGGGCGCCCGTCATCCCGGTCACGTGGTCGCCCTCGGCGAACCCGGGATGCCGGGAGGCGAGCACCTCGCCGGCGCCCCCGGCCCGCATGACCTCACCGATCCCCACCGGCGGAATGTAGGAGCGGCCCTCGTTCATCCATCCGCGCATCGCGGGATCGAGCGACAGGTACTGGACGCGGACCAGGACCTCCCCATCGCCGGGCTCGCCGACGGGCTCCTCGGTGTGTGTCCAGTCGCTGTCCTTGGG
>DASSZQ010000051.1:0-20835 GCA_035702755.1 Solirubrobacteraceae bacterium
CGAATCGCTCCAGCGCGTGATCGACACCCAGACCGAGCCGTGGGGGATCAAGGTCACGACGGTGGAGATCAAGGACGTCGAGATCCCGGAGCGCATGCAGCACGCGATCGCCCGCCAGGCGGAGGCCGAGCGCGAACGGCGAGCCAAGATCATCAACGCCGAGGGCGAGGCCCAGGCGGCGGCCAAACTCGCCGAGGCCGCCGATGTCATCGGCCGCAACCCGGTCACGCTCCAGCTGCGCTACCTGCAGACGCTGCGCGAGATCGGCGGCAACCAGAACTCCACGATCGTGTTTCCGATGCCGATCGACCTGATGCGGCCGATGGCCGACGCCCTCAAGGGGGTGGCCGACGCCGCCGGGGTGGCCGACGCCGACGCAACGGCGAGCGACGAGGCGGGCGAGCTGGAGGCCCACCCGTCCCCGGAGCTCGGCGCCGGCCCTAACGGGGCCCCACCCGCCCCGGCCGCCCCGGCCGCCGCCGGAATCGACGCGCTGCGGACCGCCGAATCCTCACGCTGAGCCGGCGCCGCGGACAACGGCAACAGTGAAGAGGGGGCACTCGGCCCCCAGCCCCGGGATGCGGGCGAGAACCCGCCCGGGAGGGCCACATGCGTTCGAAATCGCAACTCCGGGCTGACGATCTCGAACGCAATCGCTGCCATACGCCACTCACGGACGAAATCGCGCGGCGCGATCCGAATTTCGAACAAACCCGGGGTGCTCCGCCCCGCCCGGGCGCCCCATCACTGCCGTCGTCGACCCGGACCCGCCGGCAGCGACCCACCGCAGACAAAACGCCTGAGGGACGGGGGTGCACGCCGACTTCAGTTTCGCGACAGGCTCCTGTGGGCCGGATCGGTCTCGGAGTTGTCGGAGCCGGCCACGGCCGCCCCCCACAGCCCGCCGACGCCGCGCGGCTAACCTCATCGACCGGCCATGGCCATCCGCTCCGACATCCGCAACATCGCCATCATCGCCCACGTCGACCACGGCAAGACGACGCTTGTCGACGCCATGCTGTGGCAGTCCGGCGCCTTCCGGGCCAACCAGGACGTGGCCGAGCGGGTGCTGGACTCGATGGACCTCGAGCGCGAGAAGGGCATCACGATCCTGGCCAAGAACACGGCCGTGCGCTACGGGGACGTCAAGCTCAACATCGTCGACACCCCCGGCCACGCCGACTTCGGCGGCGAGGTGGAGCGGGGGCTGACCATGGTCGACGGGGTGCTGCTGCTCGTCGACGCCTCCGAGGGCCCGCTGCCCCAGACGCGCTTTGTCCTGCGCAAGGCGTTGGAGGCGCGCCTGCCGGTCATCCTCGTCGTCAACAAGGTCGACCGGCCGGACGCCCGCATCGACGAGGTCGTCGACGAGGTCTATGAGCTGTTCCTGGACCTCGACGCCGACGAGTCCCAGATTGAGTTTCCCATCGTCTACACCAACGCCAAGGACGGCCAGGCGTCGCTGGATCCGGCGGGCGTCGGCGTCACCGACACCACGCTGCAGCCGCTGCTTGACCTGCTCGTCTCCCACGTGCCGCCGCCCGAGTACGACCCGGAGCACCCGCTGCAGGCGCACGTCACCAACCTCGATGCCTCGCCGTACGTGGGGCGGCTGGCGATCTGCCGGGTGCGCCACGGGACGATCCGCCGGGGCGAGACCGTCGCCTGGTCCCGGCATGACGGGTCGGTCGAGCGCGTCAAGATCTCAGAGCTCTACGTCACCGAGGCGCTGGAGCGCGTCGATGCGACCGAGGCGACCGCCGGGGAGATCATCTCGGTCGCCGGGATCCCGGAGATCACGATCGGCGACACGCTCACCGACGTCGAGGACCCGCGCCCACTGCCGGTCATCACCGTCGACGAGCCGTCGCTGTCGGTGACCATCGGCATCAACACCTCGCCGCTGGCCGGCCAGGACGGGACGCTGCTCACCGCCAGCCAGGTCCGGGCCCGGCTGGACCGCGAGCTCGTCGGCAACGTCTCGCTCCGGGTCAGCGAGACCGACCGCCCGGACGTGTGGGAGGTCCAGGGCCGCGGGGAGCTGGCGCTCGCCGTGCTGGTGGAGCTCATGCGCCGCGAGGGCTTTGAGCTGACCGTGGGCAAGCCGCAGGTCGTCACCCGGGAGATCGACGGCCGCACCTGCGAGCCCGTGGAGCGGATGAGCGTCGACATCCCGGAGGAGTACGTCGGCGTCCTCACCCAGCTGCTGGCCCTGCGCAAGGGCCGGATGGAGCAGATGGTCAACCACGGCACCGGCTGGGTGCGGATGGAGTACCTCGTCCCGGCGCGGGGGATGATCGGCTTTCGCACCGAGTTCCTCACCGAGACCCGGGGCACCGGCCTGGTCCACCACGTCTTTGACCGCTGGGAGCCGTGGCACGGCGAGCTGCGCACGCGGCCCACCGGCTCGCTGGTCGCCGACCGGCGGGGCACGGTGGCGGCGTTCGCCCTGTTCAACCTCCAGGAGCGGGGCACGCTGTTCGTGGAGCCGGGCGATGAGGTGTACGAGGGCATGATCGTCGGCGAGAACTCGCGCGCCGAGGATCTGGACGTCAATGCCATCAAGGAGAAGCACCTGACCAACATGCGCTCGTCGACGTCGGACGAACTGGTGCGGCTGGTGCCCAAGCGCGAGCTGTCGCTCGACCAGGCGCTTGAGTTCCTGCGCGCCGACGAGTGCGTGGAGGTGACCCCGCACAACGTCCGGCTGCGCAAGGTCGTGCTGGAGAAGACGGCGCGGGTCAAGGCGGCCCGGGTGCAGAACCAGCGGGAGCGGGCCGCGGTCTAACCGGCCAGGCGCTCGGCCAGCGCGACCCACACCGGGCGCGCCATCCCCATGCCGAGGTGGCTGGTGTTCACCTCCACGTGCTCGGCCCACGGATCCAGGCAGGACTGCCAGCGGACGATCTCGTCGCTGCGCGAGTAGACCGAGATGAGGCGGACGCCGGCGGGCAGCGGGGCGACGGCGGCGTCGCTGGCGCGCGCGCAGCAGTCGCCGGCGAGGCAGCGGACGCTGAACAGCCCGGGCACGCCGGCGGTGCCGAGCAGCCCGATGCCGACGATCGAGGGCCACGTCCGCGGGCGCACGGCGAGCTGATCGAGCAGGGGCGAGCCCAGGGTGACGACGGTCGCCACCAGGTCAGGGCGCAGCACGGCAACGGCGCGGGCGATGGTGCCGCCCCGGCTCTGGCCGACGAGGAGCGCCGGGCGCCCGGCGGCGGCCACGGCGCGCTCCAGCCGCTGCTGCACGGCGGCGACGATCGGCGCCAGGCAGTCGACGTTCCAGCGGATCCCGCTGCGGGCCGGCACGTAGCCGCCGCTGCGCAGCCACAGCGCCATCCGGGTCAGCGACTGGTCGCCGGCGAGAAACCCGGGGATGAGCATCACCGGACGGCCCTCGCCGGCCGGGGCGGGGGGCCAGCCGGCGCGGCCGGCGGTCGACGTCCACTCGGCGACGACGCGGGGGCGGGGCAGCGTCAACGGCAGTCCGAAGCGGGGGATGGCGCTGGTGTCGATGCCCACCATGCGAGGGTCAGAGACCTTACAGGCGCCCGCCGACGACTCGGATTGACGATCATCCCGTCAATGACGAGCTTCGCCGCCCCCACCCGCCCGCGCCGATGAGCACGGTCGCAGCACCGCGGCCCGCCGCGCGCCGGGGCGGTGGCGGGGCGCGGCCCGGGCGGCTCCCCCTCGGCCTGGCGCTCGCCGCCGTCGCCCTCGCCTTCGCCCAGAGCCCGGGCCAGAACACCGGCGAGACGAAGATCAACGTGCACGTCGACCCGCTCCGATTCCTGGGCCAGGTGGCCTCGGTGTGGAGCCCCACCGAGGGCCTCGGCCACGTCCAGGGCGGCCAGTACTCCGGATACCTGTGGCCGATGGACCCGTTCTTCGCCCTGGGGCGGCTCGTCGGCCTGCCCGCCTGGGTGACCGAGCGCCTGTGGCTCGGCCTGCTGCTGGCGCTCGCCGCCGTCGGGACGGTGCGGCTCCTGGACGTCCTGCTTGACCGCCGCCGGGGCGTGGCGCACCTCGTCGCCGCCGTGGTGTTCATGGTCAACCCGTACGTCGTCGTGTTCACCGCCCGCACGACGATCTTCCTGCTCGCCTACGCGGCGCTGCCCTGGCTGATGCTCATCGTCCACCGGGGGCTGCGGGAGCCGCGGCGCTGGTGGTGGCCGGCCGCGTTCGCGCTGGTGACGACCTCCAGCGGCGGCGGCGTCAACGCCACCGTGACCGCGCTCGTGCTGCTGGGGCCGGTGCTGCTGGCCGTCTATGAGGTGGCGCTGGGCGACGTCAGCGCCCGGGCCGCCGGATCGCTGGCCTGGCGGACCGTGCTGGCCACCGCCGTCTCCTCGGCGTGGTGGATGGTCCCGCTGCTCGTCCAGTCCGATTACGGTCTGAACTTCCTCACCTACACCGAGCAGGTGGGGGCGATCTGGGCGACGACGAGCCTGACCGAGAGCCTGCGGCTGATGGGGTACTGGCCGTCCTACCTCGGCGTCGGGTACGGCCCCCATCTCATCCCGTATTACGGCGACGCCGGGACGCTGCTGTTTGACCCGTGGGTGGTCGCCTCCTCCCTGCTGGTGCCGGCCCTCGCGCTCGCCGGGTACGTGTGGACGCGCCGGTGGCGCTTTGGTCCGTTCCTGCTGGCGCTGGCGCTCGTCGCGCTGCTGGTGATGAGCGTCGGCTACCCCACCGGAACGCTGCTGCGCAGCGGCGTCACGTTCATCTACAACCACATCACGGCGGTGCAGTTCCTGCGCACGACGTACAAGGCGGGCCCGCTGCTGGCGCTCGCCCTCGCGCTGCTGGCCGGGGTGGGGTTCCGGGCGCTGTGGAGGCGGGTGCCCACCCGGGCGCGGCCGGTCGCGCTGCTCGTCGCCGCCGGGCTCGTCGCCCTCAGCGCCTGGCCGCTGTTTGAGGGCCGGGGCCTGGAGCTGACGTTCAGCCGGGTGCCGGCGGCGTGGACGAACGCCGGGCAGACCCTCAACACCCAGCTGCCGGCCAACTCGCGGGCGATCGTGCTCCCGGGGCAGGCGTACGCCTTCTATGACTGGGGCGGCACCGTCGATCCCATCCTGACGGCGACGACGAGTCGGCCGATCGCGATCCGCAACGTCCCGCCCTATGACGACCTGCACGCCGTCGATCTGTTGTGGACGGTCGACGACCTCGTCCAGCAGCAACGGCTGCTGCCCGGTCAGCTGGGGCCGCTGCTGAACCTGATGAGCGCCCGCGCCGTCGTGACCGCCACCGACGACAGGACGGCGCTGAGCGGCGCGCTGGCCCCGGCGGCAGCCGCCCGCGAGCTGAGCCGCCAGGCGGGGCTGACCGTCCCCGCCCACAGCTTTGGGCCCGTGCGCAGCTTCGCCTCGCCACCCCAGACCGCCGACCCGCCGCTGCGGCTGCCCCAGGTGCGCATCTACGACACGCCGGCCCGCGGGCTGGTGCGGATCGAGCCGACCGGCCCGGCGACCGTCGTCGACGGCTCGGCCGCCGGGATCGCCGACATCGCGGCCCTGCACGAGCTGCCTGAGACCCAGCCGCTCTTCTACGCCGGCGACGAGACGGCGGCGGCGATCCGGGCGCAAGCGCAGGCGGGCGCCAGCGTGTTCATCACCGACTCCAACCGGCGCCGCGCCTTCGTCGCCTCCCGCATCGGCCAGGACACGGCGTGGACGACCCCGGCCGCCGAGCCCTTCAGCGCCGATGCCGCGCTGCTGGATCCGTTCGGCGCCCGCGGCGCCGCCGCACAGACCGTCGCCGTCGTCCACGGCGTGCGCTACGTGCGGGCGCCGTACAACCCGGAGATCGCCCAGTTCCCGGCCCAGAGCCCCTATGCGGCGTTTGACGGCAATCCCCGCACCGCGTGGCAGGCCGACTCCACGCTCGATCCCAGCCAGGCTTGGATCGAGGTCGGCTTTGACCATCCCCGCAGCGTGCCGTACATCGACCTGCTGCCGGCCGCGTCCAACCCGCTCGTCCGGCTCACCCGGCTGCAGATCGCGGGACGCAGCTACAACCTCCATCCCGGCTGGAACCACCTCGTCCTTGGCCTGCGCGACATCTCGGCCCTGCGGATCCTGCTCGCCCACACGGTCAGCCGCGGCCCCAATCCGGGCGGCGCCGGGGGACTGGCCGAGGTGCGCATCCCGGGCGTCCATGTGTCTGAGACCCTGCGCCCGCCCGTGCTCGCCGAGCAGGCGCTGCGCGGCGCCGACCTGCGCCACACGCCGCTGACCTACGTGCTGGAGCGGACGACCGCGCCCGCGCCGCTGCAGCGCGGGCCGGCCCCCGCGCGCCAGGTCATCCACGGCAGCCGCCTCCAGGCCGAGGCGGTGCTGACGGCCGCATCCCGCGATGCCGAGAGCGGCATCGCCCGCACGATCGACCCCCCCGCGGTCCGCCGCTGGCGAATCTCCGGGCTGGCCACCGTGGCGCCCACCGCGCCGGACCCGGCGCTTGACCGGCTGGCCGGAACCGCCACCGGCGACGCGGCGCTGCGCTCATCCGGACGGCTGGAGGGACTGCCGAAGTACCGCGCCTCCTCGGCGTTCGACGGGTCGACCGGTTCGGCCTGGGTGGCGCCGATCGGCCCCTATCAGCCTGCCTGGATCTCCTGGACGACGCGCCGCGCGGCGACCCTGCGCCGCCTGACGCTTCTCCGCGCGGCGCTGCCGGTGCGGTTTCCCACCCGCGTCGCGCTCACCCCCCTGGGCGCGGGCGCCACGGGCGGCGCCGTGACCGCCGCCGTGGGCGCCGCCGGCGCCGTCACCCTCCCCCACCCCGTGCGCGCCCGCGGCTTTCGGCTGACCGTGCTGGCCGCCGCCGGCTCATCCCGGGACGCCGTCGGCGTGGCCGAGATCCGCGGCCCCGGGATCCCCCGGGCCGTCCCCCGCGCCACGGGGGCGATCACCGGCCGCTGCGGCCAGGTGATGGCCCAGGTGGGCGGCCGGAGCGTGGCGCTGCGCCTCGGCGGCAGCGTGGCCGCCCTTGACCAGGGCGAGCCGCTGACGGTGACCGCATGCGGCGCGCCGGTGACGCTGCCGGCGGCCACGACGACCGTTACCGTCGGCGGCGGCGTGGTGCGGCCCCTGCTCATCCAGCTGCGCTCCCCGGCCCCCAGCCCGCTGGCGAGCGCCGCCGCGCCCAGCGGGACGGTCACCAACAGTGGCCGGCAGGGCAACGGCTCCTACACCGGCGTGCGCGTCGATGTCCGCGCGCCGAGCTGGCTGGTGCTCGGCGAGAGCTACAACCGGGGCTGGCAGGCGAGCTGCAACGGCCGCTCGCTCGGCCCGCCGCAGGTCATCGACGCGTTTGCCAACGGCTGGCGCGTCGGCCCCGGCTGCCGGAACGTGTCGATCACGTTCGCCCCCCAGCGCGCCGTCGATGTCGGCTACATCGTTGGGGGACTGGCCTGCCTCGTGCTCCTGCTGGTGCTGCTGTTCACCCGCCCGGAGGCGGACCGGACGCCCCCGCCGCCGGACCTGACGCCGGCGGCGGCTCTCCCCCGCCTGGCGCCCGCCCGGGCGCTGGCCGTCGGCGTCGCCTGCGCCGCCGTGTTCGGCTTCATGTTCGCCCTGCGGGCCGGCGTCATCATCGGTCCGGCCGTGGCCCTCATCCTGTGGCGCGGGGTCTCCGTCCGCCGCCTCATCCAGGCCGCCGGCGTGCTGCTCGTGATCGTCATCCCCGCCCTCTACCTGCTGTTTGGGGGCACGAACCAGGGCGGCTATGACATGGGCTACACGATCCAGCACCTCGGCGCCCACTGGGTGGCGGTGGGCGCGTTCACGCTGCTGCTGCTGGCGCTGGTGCGCGATCTCAGTACGGCCACGGGTCGCCGGGGCGGTGCCCGAGCGCGGCGGCGACCCGGGCGCGCCCGGCGACGAGCGCGAGCTTGATCGCCACGTTGCGGCCAAACCACGGCAGCTCGCGCAGCTGCGCGCCGGTGTTGGCCAGGCGCTCGCCGGCCGCGACCGGGTGCGGCAGGCGGCGGTACTCGGCCAGCGACCGGGACCGCCCGGCGTAGGCGAAGCGGCCGCCGGGGGTCAGCCAGGCGAGGATGGCGAGGGTGACGCCAACCGAGGAGAACGCGTCGTGGATGAGCATCGTGCCCCCGGGGGCCACCCGCGCCCCCCAGCGCACGATGTCGGCGAGGGCCGGGGCAAAGCGGTGGGCCCCGTCGATGTAGAGCAGGTCGATCCGGCCGGCGACCTCGCCGAGCGCCGCCTGGGACTCACGCCGGACATGGCGCACGCGCCCGTCGACTCCGGCGCGGCGCAGGTTGGCCCGGAACACCGCCAGGTCCGCGTCCCCGCGAGCGCGGTCCGGCGCGATCTCCTGGGGGCCGCGGTCGCCGCCGGCGTGCGGGTCGATCGCCACCACCGTGGCGCCGGCCGGCGCCGCGTGGGCGAGGACGATCGTCGAGCGCCCGCGAAAGCTGCCGATCTCCACGATCGTCCCCCGGGGCGGGACCGCGGCGGCGCAGCGCCACAGACGCCGCGCCTGGTCGTCGGAGAGCCAGCCCTCAACGCCGGTGGCGAGCCGCAGCGCCTCGGCCGCCCCGCCGGGCGCTGGCTCGTCGACGACCGTCTCGCTCACCGCGCCACCTCGGCCGCCGCGGGCACCGTCCGGCGCGCGCGGCGGCCGTCCTTGAAGCGCAGGATCGGACGCTCGACGATGTAGTAGCTGGCGGCCGCGCACGTCACGGCCAGCACCATGTCCGGGACCGCGAGACCCAGAAGCTGATTTGAGTTCAGCAGCCCGACGCCGTGCATGTGACAGCCGGCCGACGGTGTGGGCTGGCAGATCCAGTTCAGCAGCGGGTCATGCCAGAGGTAGATGCCGTACGAGATCAGGCCCAGCCAGGCGAGCGGACGCCAGCCGAACAGGCGGCCGAGCCGGCCCGGTCGTGAGACGATGACCGCGCTCAGCAGAAGCCCGCTGGCCAGCGCATAGAGGATATGGCGGTAGACGTCCTGGCCGGCTCCCAGGTAGGTGAAGATCACCTGCACCCGGAGGACGAGGCACGCGATCAGGTAGACGCCGAGGCCGGCCGCCGCCAGCGCGGCCGGCCGGCGGGCGACGGCGTGAACCGCCGGTGGCAGCAGCCCGCCCTGCGCCGCCGCGCTCAGGACGGCGAGCGCCAGACCGGGAGCAAACCAGTCGACATAGGTCGGCAGGGCGATCAGCAGCGAGGAGTTCGAGTGCTCGCTGCGCAACGCATATCGGTAGGCGAGCGACAGGGCCGCCAACCCAAGGATCACCCCCAGCTCAAGCGCGACCTGCCAGCGAGGGCCGCGACCCCGCAACATCCCCGCCACCGCGACCGCGTACAGGGGCAGCGCGAGGTAGAAGGTGATCTCGATGCACAGCGTCCAGGCCGGTGGGATGCCGCCGAAGGTGAAGAACGGGTTGTAGTTCTGCAGGAACCCGTAGTAGACCCAGAAGTGGCTGGTGAACACTCCGGAGAGCCCGGGGTGGATGGCGAGCACGGTCAGGGCGAGCCAGTAGGCCGGGATGATCCTCAGCAGGCGGCGGCGCATGTACGCGCCCACCGTCGGGCGGCGGGCACCGTTGAGGCGCGCGGACACGAACGGCCGGTACAGGAGGAAGCCGGAGATGGAGAAGAACAGCGCCACACCGGCATCGCCGTGTGAGAGCAGGCCACCGATGGCGGTGTTGCTGACGAAGCTGACGTGGTAGAGCAGCACGCCAAGCGCGGCGATCGCCCGCAGCGAGTCGACGAGCGGGAACCGGGGATGACCGGGTGGAGGCGCGACGGCGGCTGGGGCCGCGGCCGGCACCACGGGCTCAGGGGTGGCGCGCAGCTCGTCAGCAGAGACCGGAATGGTCGCCATCGGCGAGATCCAGTGTACGTCCGTCCGCCCCTCAGACCCTGTCGGCGATCGATGTCGCGTCCAGGACCTGATCCGCCCCGGACGGCAGGCTTCCGGCTGCGGGCCCCGCGCCGGGATGGCGCCGCCGGCGCTGCTCGTCGAGGAGCTGCAGGGTTCGCCGGGCGGTCGCGTCCCAGGTGAATTCGCAGGCGCGGGCGTGAGCCGCGCGGCCGAGCGAATCGCGCAGCTCCGGGTCGGCGAGCACGCGGCCGACCTTGTCGGCCAGCTCGCCCGGGTCCTCGGCGAGGATGCCGGTGTGGCCGTCGTCGATGGCCTCGGCCAGGCCGCCCAGCCGCAGCGCCGCGCTCGGCGTGCCGCAGGCGCCGGCCTCGTTGACCGACAGCCCCCACCCCTCGGCCGATGAGGTCGTGATGTTGATCCAGGCGCGCTGGTAGAGCGTGCGCTTGAACTCCTCGCTGACGTGGCCGTGCATGCGGACGCGGTCACCGAGGCCCCGGGCGGCGATCTCGGCGACGAGGACATCGCGGTGGTCGCCGTCGCCGGCGAGGTCGAGAACCGCCCCGGAGTTGCGCTCCAGCACGTCGAGGACCACCTCAATCCGCTTGTAGCGCTTGAGCCGGCCCAGGTACAGCAACGTCGGCTCCGGCGCGCGGAGCGCCGGGTCAGGCCGGTAGGCGCCCTGCTCAACGCCGAGGTAGGAGACCTCGATGCGGCGCGGGTCGATCCCGTGCGCGGCGATGTCGCGTGCCGACGCCTGCGAGATCGTCAGAAACTGCGTGCGCCGGTACAGCAGCTCCAGCGGGAGCGTCTCGAGCATGAGCGCGGCGATCCGCCCCTTGCCGCCCAGCTCGCGGACGAAGTGGTCGCGGTGGATGTGGTGGATGAGCGTCACCCGCGGCAGCCGGCACCACACCGGCGTCAGGAACGTGATCCCGTTGACGACCTCCAGCACGACGTCGGCATCTCCCACCAGGCCCCGCCACTGCCGGGCGATCACCCGCGGAAACACGGTGGAGCGCCCGCCGACCCGGTGCAGCGTCAGATCGCCGATCCGCTCGCAGGAACTGGCCCCCGGATACGAGCAGGCGATGACCGACACCCGGTGTCCCCAGTCCAGCCACCGCGCCACCTGCGCGAACAGGTTGGTCCCGGTGCCGCCGCCCTGCGGGTGCGTCCAGTCGCGGTCCGACAGGATGAGGATGTGCAGCCGCTCGCCGGGCGGAGCCGACGACGAACCGCTCACTGGCCACGCGGCTTCCATGCGAGCGCGCAGTGTAATGCGCGGAGACCCGGGTGGGAACGGGGCGGACCACGGCTCTCCTGGTCGGTGGCACCATGACCCCCATGAGTGATGAGGCCGCCGGGGCGCGCGACGATCTGACGGGATCTGCCGGGGTGGGCGTGGAATCCGCCGTGGTGGGCGATCCGGCGGCCCTGGCCTTCCCGCGGGCCGAGCTGCGCCGGCGGACGGTGCGGGGCGTCCTGGTCAACGCGCTGTTCATGGGCGGTGCCGAGGCGCTCGTCCTCGCCCAGGGCCTGATCGTCACCGTCCTGCTCGGCCCCCGGTCGATCGGCCTGTACGGGATCGTGACCACGACGGCGGTGACGGTGGCTGCCCTGCGCCGCGTCGGCATCGATGAGGCGTTCGTCCAGCAGCGCGAGACCGACCAGGAGGCCGAGTTTCAGCGGGCGTTCACGCTGGAGCTGATGGTGGGAGCGGCGTTCTCGCTGGTGTTGCTGGCCGCCGCCCCGGTGGTGGCCGTCGTCTATGGCGATGACCGCCTGCTGGCGCTGACCGCCGCCGTCGCCTACCTGCCGACGGCGTTCGCGCTGCAGGCGCCGACGTGGATCTTCTTCCGGCGGATGGACTTCGTCCGGGTGCGCACGCTGCAGACGCTCGTCCCGGTGCTCACGTTCTGCGTCACCGTGCCGTTGGCAGCCGCCGGTGTCGGCGTGTGGAGCCTTGTCATCGGCCCGGCCGTCGGCAACGCCGTCGCCGTCATCGCCGGCATCATCGTCTCCCCGTACCGCCTGGCGCTGCACTTCGACTCAGAGGCGCGAGCCAGGTACTTCCGCTTCTCCTGGCCGGTGTTCGTCGCCGCCGCGGCGCTGCTGCTCGTCCAGCAGGGGCAGATGCTCGCGTTTACGCTGCACGGCGGGCTCGCGGCGGCCGGCTTCATCACCCTGGCGGTGACCCTCACCCGCTATGCCGACCGCGCCGACCAGATCATCGCCACCACGATCTACCCGGCGATCTGCGTGGTGCGCGACCAGGTGCCGACGCTGCGGGAGATCTTCGTCACCTCCAACCGGGTGGCGCTCATGTGGGTGCTGCCCTTCTGCGCCGGCTTCATCCTGTTCTCGCCGGACCTCGTCCATTTCGTGCTCGGCGACAAGTGGCAACCCGCCGTCCTCCTGCTCCAGGGGCTTGCCGGGGCGGCCGCGATCCAGCAGCTGGGCTACAACTGGTTCTCGTTCTACCGTGCCCGCGGGGATTCGCGGCGGCAGACGGTGGAGGCGGCGGTGAGCACGGCCGCGTTTCTGGCGCTGGCGGTGCCGGGGCTGTTGGTGTGGGGAGCGTGGGGCTTCATCGGCGGGCGCCTCGCCGGGGCGCTGCTCGTCGTCGCCGTCCGTCGCCGCTACGTGCGCCGGCTGCTCGACGTCGAGCTGCTGGGGCTGGGGGTGCGGGCCGCCGGGCCGATCGCGGTGGCCACGGCACTGGTGCTGGCCCTGCGGGCGTTCGCCTGGTCCGGGCCGCGCTCGCTGCCCCAGGCGGTGGCCGAGGTGGTGGTGTTTTTGGCCACCAGCGCCGCGATCACCTGGGCGACCGAGCGCGAGCTGGTGCGCGAGCTGGCCGATCAGCTGCGCGCCCGCCGGGCCGGCCGGGGGCTGGCGGCCACCGCGTCAGCGCCCTGAGCCGCCGCGCCGCACGAGCACGTCGTAGTGATACAGCCGCGTACGGAGCCGGTAATGGGCGGCGATCCAGCGGTCAAGGGTGTGCACGCCGGTGGACCGGCCCCGGAGGTTGGGCTCCGGCTGTGAGGACATGGGATCGGTCCAGCGCACGATCACCCGCGGTCGTACCCGGTCAAGCGCGGCCACGATCTGCGCCTGGGCGACCGCGCCGGCCTGGAGGCCGAAGTCCTGGCGGGTGGGGTTGTCGCGCTGCGTGAGCACATAGATGAGCGGGTCGTTGAACGTGACGAGATCGGCGCGCCGGGGGGCAACGTAGATCGGCTGTCCCGCGGGCACCAGGGCATCGACGATCGCCACCATCCGGTCGATCGCCTGAGCCTCAGCGGGCGGCGCCTGCACCCCATCGGCGACCGGAACGTTCAGGGCGGCGGCCGCCGGCGGGTGCACGAGGGCCGACAGCCGGTTGCCGACTCCGTGCAGGAGCAGCAGCCCCAGCAGGGCGGCGGTGGCCAGCGCCGCCGGCGCGGCGATCGACCGGCGGCCGGTCACCGGCCCGCTGCCCCCCGCGGGCAGCCCCCGGCGCCCGGCGATCACGGGAGCGCGGCGGCGCCCGCCGCCCCAGCCCCGCCGTCCCGAGGCGCGGACCCGTTGTCCGGTCATGCGCGCGCCGTGACCGGTGATCACCCCCAGGGCCACGGCGACGATGACAAACAGCGGCTGGACGTGCTGGGGGTCGGTGCGCGAGAGCAGATAGGCGAGCAGCCCGGCGCCGGCGACGACGAGCCCCAGCAGAAGCGCCGGCGCCCGCCGGTCGCGCCACCACAGCGCGGCCGTGGCCACGACCGTGCCCGCATAGCCGACGATGGTCAGCAGCGGCACGTAGAAGTCCAGCGCCTTCTTGGCCGTCTTGGCGGTGCCGGCCCCCGGCGGGGCGTGGAAATGCAGCGGGAACGGCAGCGACCAGTAGTTCCCGGTGTTCAGCGAGTTGCCGATGAGGGCGTGGTAGAGGCCGCCCGGTCCGTCGATGATCGCGAACGGCACGTAGACGAGCACGCCGAGCGCCACCGCTGCCACCCCATACCCGGCGGCGAGACGCACCCGCCAGCCGGCCGCGGCGCGGCCCGCCGGTGGCTCGTCGGCAGCGGCGAAGGCCACGGCGCCGGCGGCCAGCGCGTAGATGCCGAGGTCCAGGCGGAAGGCGGCACCCACGGCGGTGACGAGCGCGGCGGCCAGCTGGCGTCCCCGGGACGGGGGGCCGCCGCAGGCGATGAGCAGCGTCAGCAGGATGGCCAGCAGCGCCGGCGGAAACGGGTCGGCGGTGCGCGGTTCGGAGATCTCGCAGGCGACCGCCAGCCACACGGCCAGCGACACGGTGCGCGGCGCCCGGTCGGCCACCAGGAGGTAGGCGACCAGGGCGATGGCGGCATCGGCGAGAACCCGGAGGATCCGCCACTGGAGCAGCGAGACGCCAAAGACCTTGAATAGCCCGGCCAGCACGTACGGCGCGCCCGGGCCGTACGCCCACAGAAAGTCCCGGTACGGAACCTGGCCGGCGGCGATCCGCCGGGCGGCCTGCAGCATGAGGCCCTCATCGAACGGGTCGATGCCGTTGCGCATCGAGAAGGCGGAGATGAGTGCGCCGGCGGCGAACAGGACGAGCGCCACCACGACCGCGGACGACAGGCTGCCCGCCCGGCTGCGGGCGGCGGGGTGAGCCGCTGGAGTTGCGTACGTCACGGCTGCGCGCGAGCGTAGAGCATGCGTACGATGCCCACAGACATGCCACGCCTGCTGCCTCGGATCCTCGGCACCGCCGCCGCGCTCATCGTGTGCGCCTGGTTTGTGCTGGGCATCCGGCAGGCCCACGACATCAACGCGGCCACGGCCATCATCAGCGGCACCGCCCCGCCGTCGCCGGCGCAGGCCCGCCGCGCCGGCTCACTGCTTGACTCCGCCGCCCAGCTCAACCCCGACCGCAGCGTCGACCTGCTCAGGTCGCAGCTGGTGCTGCGCGAGGGCGATCCGGCCCGGGCGCGCGCGCTGGCGCTGGCGGTGGCCCGCTCGGAGCCGGAGAACATCCAGGCGTGGCTGGCATACGGCAGCGCATCGGCGCACGACCGCCCGGCGTTCACGCGCGCTCTGCGGCGGCTGGACGAGCTGGCTCCTCCGGTCGGCGGGCACTGATCACGGCCCGCGGCGCAGGCTCGGCGAGCGCCAGGAGCAGGCCGCCGAGCACGATCGCGATCAGCGTCACCGCCGGCATCTGCCAGTCCCAGTCAAGCGGGGAGTGGACGATGTAGGTGATGCAGGCGGCGGCCGGTCCGGCCGCCAGCGGGGGCGACGCCCGCGCCGCCCGGACCAGCGCCCAGCCCTCTCCCCCCAGGAACGCGAGCAGGAGCACGGCGCCGACGAGGCCGAGTTCGGCCAGCGTCTGAAGCTCCAGCGAATGCGCGTCCTGGGCACCCTCGATGACCGTCCGGTAGCGCAGCCACCACACCGCCCAGCCGCCGGCTCCGACGCCGTGCACCGGCTCGGCGGCAAACGCCTTCAGCGCGACGCCCCAGTACGCGTACCGGTTGCTCTCCAGGCTGACGTAGCGGGTGGCCCCCGCCGACAGCGGCTCGGCGCTCGTCTCCTTGCTGCCGACGACGATCGCCCCGGCCAGTCCGGCGCAGACGAGCGCGGTGGCGATCAGCGGCGCGCGCCGCGGCAACCTGAGGCGGGCGTCGCGGTCACGCCGGGCGAGCATCAGCTGGGCGATCGCCGCCGCCGCGGTCACGGCCGCCAGGATCGCCAGCGCGATCGCCCCCTGGTGCTCCCGGGTGCCCAGCGGGCCGGCGAGCGAGGTGACCCCCTTGAAGGGGGCGGCGCCGAGCGAGGCGAGCAGCCCGCCGAGCAGACCGAGCCCCACGCTGTGAAGCTGAGCGCGACTGGGGGCGAGCACGACGAGCGCCACCACCCCGGCGCCGACGGCGAACAGGGCGCCGCGCGAGACGCTGAGGTAGACGCCGAGGCCGAGCAGCGGCGTCGCGGCGGCGGCCATCACCCGCAGCGCGCGCGGCCGGGCGGCGTCGCCGGCCAGGCGGACGGCGAGCACAAAGCCCAGCGCCGCCAGCTCACCCATCGCGTTCCAGTAGGTGAGGGGTTGCTCCAGCCGCCCCTGGGCGCTGATCGACCGGTGGAAGTGCAGCAACCCGGGCAGCATCCGGTTCGAGACCCCGTAGCCGACGACGATCGCCGTGCCCAGGGCCAGCCCCGGCTCCACCAGGCGCTGGGCCCGGGGGTCGCGCAGGAACGCCAGCGCGGCGATGAGGGCGCCGGCGTACAGGAGCGCCACCTGCCCGGCGGCCCAGGCGCTGCCGGCCACCGGCGCCCAGGCGGTGGAGGCCAGGGTCCACAGCCCGTACCCGGTCAGCCCTCCAACCGCCAGGATCCCGGGAGCGGAGGCGGGCAGCGGCCGCCGGCCGGTCAGCATCGCGAGCGCGACCAGCGCCCATGCGGCGGCCCCGGCCCACACCCGGGGCGTCTCGAAATACCCGCCGCTGAAGAAGGCGAGCGCCGTAGGTCCGGCGAGCAGCGCCAGGCACGCGACGCTGAGAACGGCTCGGCGCGCCATCGGCTAGCTGTGGCGCGCGTCGCCGACCGCTCGCCTGATCAGGCGCGTGGAGGGCAGCGGCTGCCGCGCCGGGCCGGGCGCCGGCGATCCCTCGGCGTAGGCCGCCTCCACCTGGGCGAGCACGCGCCGCCGGAACGTGGCGACGTCGAAGCGGGCCGCGTTGGCGACGCAGCCGGCGGGATCGATGGCGCCCTCGTCAAACCAGCGCACGGTGTCGGCGAGCTCCTCGGCGCCGCCTGACCACAGGCACCCCGTCACCCCCTCCTGCACCGTCTCCAGGGCGCCCCCGCCGCGCCGGGCGATCACCGGACGCCCCGCCGCCTGGCACTCCACGGCGGCGATCCCAAATTCCTCCACCGACGTCTGCACCAGCGCCCGCGCCCCCCGCAGAACCTCGGCGACGGCGGCGTCCGACACCCGGCCGGCGAACTGGATCGTGGGTCCGGCGCTGCGCTTCAGGCGGCGGTAGTCAGGACCGTCGCCGACGATGATGAGCGGCCGGCGCAGGCGGTTGAAGGCGGCCACGGCGACGTCGATCTCCTTGTGGGGCATGAGCTCGGAGATCACGGCGTAGTGCTCGCCGACCGCGCCCGGCGAGAAGCGCTCGGTGTCGATCGGCGGGTGCACGACGTGGGCCTCGCGGCCGAAGTAGGCCCGCACCCGCTCCTGGGTGATGCGGGAGTTGGCCAGATAGCGATCGACCCGCTGGGCGGCGATCCAGTCCCACTGGCGCCACCAGCGAAACACCTCGCGCAGGGCCGCCCGCACCAGCGGGTTGCGGACGCGGGCCAGCGTCTGCTCGCGGTCATTCCAGGCGTAGCGGAACGGGTTGTGGCAGTAGCTGAGATGCAGCGATTCCTCGCCGGGCAGGACAGCGTGCGCCCACGCCGAGGAACTGGAGACGATCAGGTCATAGCCACCGAGGTCAAAGGACTCGACGGCGGACGGATACAGCGGCAGCAGCGTCCGGAACGTCCGCGCCGACGGATGCAGCCGCTGCAGAAACGAGGTGTGGACCCGGCGCTGGGCGAAGCGGCCCTCCGTCCCCGCCTCGTCGTAGACCGCGGTGAAGATGTCGGCGTCCGGCCACAGCCGGCACAGCTCCAAGAACACGCGCTCGGCTCCGCGCAGGTCAAGCAGGAAGTCGTGCACAAGCGCGACCCTCTGACGCGGCGGCAATCCTTGCGAAACCCCTCTCAACCAGCCGCAGTGTATGCCCTGCTGCCATTACGCTCACGACGCCGTGATCCTGTTCGTGTCCTACTCCGGGCTGTACGGCGGCGCCGAGCGGCTCCTCGCCGATTACGCGGCCACGCTGCCCGCCGCCGCCGGCCTGGCCTGCCCCCCCGGTCCGCTCGCCGACGCCGCCGCCGCGGGCGGGGTGCCCGTGCTGCCGATCGCCGCGCGGGCGCTGGAGCTGCGCGGCGGCCTGCGCGTGCGGCTGCGGGCCGCCGGGGACCTCGTCGCCCACGCCGCCGAGATCCGCCGACTGGCCCGCGACCTGGAGCCGGAGCTCGTCGTCGCCTGGGGGATGCGCTCCGCGATGGCGGCGATGCTCGCCGGGGTCGACTATGTCTTCGCCCACAACGACCTCGCCCCCGGGCCGGTGGTGCGGTGGGGCGTGCGGACCGCGGCACGGCGCGCCCGGCGGGTCATCACCCTGTCGGCAGCGATCGCCGCCGAGCTGCCGCCCGGGGCCGTCGTCCTGCACCCGGGCATCGACGTCGACGCGTTCCCGGCGCCGGACCAGAGCGCCGGGGCCGATCCGGCGGAGAGCGAGGCCGTCGCCGATCCGGCGGAGGTGCTGGTCCTGGGCGCACTCGTCGCCTGGAAGCGCCCTGACCTGGCGCTGGAGGCGGTCGCCCGCGCCCGCCGGCGGCTGCCCGGACTGCGCCTGCGGCTCGTCGGCGCCCCGCTGACCGGCGAGACCGACCTGCTGGAGCGGCTGCGCACCCGGGCGGCAGCGCCGGACCTGGCCGGTGCCGTCGAGCTCGCCGGGCCCGCCCCTGACCCGCGCCCGGCACTCGCCCGCGCCGCGTGCCTTCTGCACTGCGCGCCGCGGGAGCCGTTCGGTCTGGCCGTGCTGGAGGCGCTGGCCGCGGGGCGCCCGGCGGTGGTACCGGCGGCCGCGGGGCCGCTGGAGATCGTCGACGAGTCCTGCGGGCGGCTGTACGCGCCGGGCGACGCCGACGCCGCCGCCCACGCCCTGATCGACGTCCTCAGCGACCCGGCGCGGGCCGCGACGCTGGGGCGCGCCGGCCGCCGGCGCGCCCGCCGGGACTTTGACCTGGCCACCGCCCGCGCCCGGTTTGGCGCGCTGGTCGCCGGGGTCGCCCGTCCGTCGCGCGCCGGGACGCCGGGCGCCGCCGGGGACGCCCTCACCGTGGTGACGGTGACCCGCAACTCGGCCGCCGACCTGGCCCGGCTGCTTGATTCGGTGAACCGATGGCTGCCCGGCGTCGCCGTCGTCGTCGTCGATTGCGCATCTGAGGACGACAGCGTGGCGGTGGCCCGCTCACGCCCCGGGGTGCGGGTGCTGGAGGCGGGCGAGAACCTCGGCTACGGGCGCGGCTGCAACCTCGGCCTGGCCGAGGTGGCCACGCCGGTGACGGCCCTGCTCAACCCCGACGTGGTGCTGCTCGACGACTCGCTGCTGGCGCTCGCCGGCGAGGCGCTGCGCGCCGGGGCGCCGGAGCGGCTCCTCGCGCCCCGGGTGCTCAACGGCGACGGCAGCCTCCAGGACACCGTGCACCCGCTCCCGGGCTCAGCGGCCGACCTGGTGCGCGCGCTCATCCCTCCGGCCGCGGTCCCCGGTCCGGCGGGCGTCGCCCTCGCCCCGTGGCGGGCGCGCCGGCCCCGGCGCGTCGGCTGGGCGGTCGGCTGCGCCCTCGTCGCCCCCACCACGACGCTCCGCGGGCTGGGCCCGTTCACGCCGTCGCTGTTTCTGTACGGCGAGGACCTGGAACTGGGGCTGCACGCCCGTGACCGGGGGATCGAGACGTGGCTGTGGCCGCAGGCGCGCGTCGTGCACCGCCGCGCCCATTCGACCGAGCGCGAGTTCGGCGGCGAGGCGTTTGACCGGCTCGCCCGCGGGCGTCACGACGCGGTGCGCCTGCGCCGTGGTCCCGCCCGCGCGGGACTCGACGACGCGACCCAGGCGCTCACCTTCGCCTCTCGGCTGGCGCTCAAGCGCGCCCTCGGCCGCCCCGCCGCCCGGGAGCGCCGGCAACTGGCCGCCGTCGCCGGGCTTCGCCGGCAGCGGTGGGGATGAACCCGGGACAAGGGCGGGGCCGGTGGGCGGCCGCGGTCGTGGCCGGGCTCGTCCTGGCCGCGGCGCTGGCCGTCGTGCTGGTGGTGGTGGCGCCCGGTCCACAGCGGCCCCACCGGCGTTCCCCCGGCCCGCCGGCGACGTCCCCATCGGCCACGTCCACGTCCACAGCGACGCCGACCCCGGCACCGGCGCTTCCCGCCCCGTCGACGGAGGCGTTTGGGGTCAACGTCAATCGACTGTTCAACGACTTTGCCTACTCAAGCGCCCAGATACGGGCCCAGCTGGCCGCCGTGCACGCCACGGGCGCGACGATCGCGCGCAGCGATGCCCTCTGGGAGGCCACCGAGCCACGAGCCCCGGTCAACGGCCGCCATCAGTACGACTGGGCGTTCGACGACCTGATCGCCGGCTCGCTGGCCGCGGAGGGACTGGCGTGGCTGCCGATCATCGACTACACCGCGCCGTGGGCCCAGTCGATCCCCGGCCAGGACCACTCCCCACCCCGCTCCGACGCCGACTATGCGGCCTACGCCGCCGCCTTCGCCGCGCGCTACGGCCCCGGAGGGGATTTCTGGCGGGCGCACCCGGAGCTGACCGCGCGGCCGGTCGGCACGATGGAGATCTGGAACGAACCGGACCAGCCGGAGTTCTGGAAGCCGGCCCCCAGTCCCGGGGCCTATGCCGCGCTCTATCAGGCGGCGCGGGCGGCGATCGACGCCGTGCAGCCGGGCATCCGCGTGATCATCGGCGGGCTCACCGATCCCGGAGGGTTCCTCCCGCAGATCCTGCAGGCGGCGCCCGGGCTGCGCGGGCACATCGACGGTGTCGCCATCCATCCCTACGGGCGCCCGGCGACGGTGGTGAGCAAGGTGGTGGCGGCCCGGGCGACGCTGGACCGCCTGGGGATGGACGGGGTCCCGCTCTACGCCACCGAGTTTGGGTGGACGACCAGTCCCCCCGGCGCGTTGGACTACGTCGCGGCCGCCCAGCGCCCGGCCGACATCAAGTCGACGCTGGCGCGCCTGGGACAGGTGGGCTGCGGCCTGGCCATGGCCATGCTGTACACGTGGATCACCCCCGGCGGGAACCCTGACAGCTCCGGGAACTGGTACGGCATCGCCAACCCGACCCAGCCGGCGGACGGCACCGCCGACACGGCGGCGTTCACG
>DASSZQ010000115.1:0-10303 GCA_035702755.1 Solirubrobacteraceae bacterium
GGCGAGATCATCGGCGTTCTGTCGGTGAGCGCCCACCGCACCGGTAGCTTCTCCGAGCCGGATCGCCGGCTGCTGGAGGTGGTGGGGGAGCGCGTGGCCCTGGCCATCGGCCAGGTCCAGCTGCGCGATCGTGAGCAACGCCTGGCCGAGACGGTGCAGCGGACCCTGCTGCCGCAGACCCTGCCGGACCTGCCCGGGGTGACTCTGCGCGCCCGGTACCTGCCGCACTCGGCCGGGGTGGGCGGCGATTTCTACGACGCCATCCGGCTTCCCGGGGGCAGGGTGGGGGTGGCCATCGGAGACATCACCGGCAAGGGCCTGCGCGCCGCGGCGACCATGGGACGGCTGCGCAGCGCGCTGCACGCCTACGCCCTTGATGCGTCCCGGCCGGCGGACGTGCTCAACCGGCTGGGACGGTTTGCGCAGGTCGATGGAGCGATGGCAACCGCGCTGTACCTGGTCCTCGACCCGGCCACCGGCTGGATGGAGCTGGCCAGTGCCGGCCATCTGCCGCCGCTGGGCATCGGCGCGGGGGAGACCGCGTTCATCGACGTCCGCGCCGCGCTCTCGCCACCCCTGGGCTGGGCCGCCGAGCGGCATGCTCAGCTCCGTCTGCGGCTGCCGCCCGGACGCGGGCTCCTGCTCTACACCGACGGTCTGGTCGAGCTCACGCACAACCTGGACGAGGGCATGCGCCGGCTGGCCGGCGCGGCGGACGCCGCCCCCGCGGGATCGCTCGACGCGTTCTGCGATCACCTGCTCGGCGTGGTCGCCGGAGACGATCGCTATCACGACGACGTCGCGATGCTCGTCCTGCGCCGGGACGACTGACGCCGACCGGCGCCGTCAGCCGCCGGATTGCCGGGCCAGAACCGACCGGCGCTGTCAGCAGCCGTATCGCAGGGCCAGATCGTGTGCCGCCGCCCGCATCCGTTCGGCGACCGCGCGGCCGGCGGCGGTCGGCGTCTCGCGCTCCAGGACGTCGGCGCCGGTGGTCACGTTGTCGACGAGGTTGGCCACGGGGTAGTCCCGGGCATCGAGCACGCCCGCCAGCCAGGCGAGCTGGCCGGCGAGGTCGAGGTCGCCGGCCGCCCAGAACAGGAGGTGCTGGTTGTCATGGACGCACCACGCCCGGGCCATCTCCGTCCCGTAGCGCTCCGCGTCCTCCGGATGGCGCTCCAGGTGCGCGTCGCTGATCTTCTCGGCCAGGCCCCGGAGCGCGAGCCTGCTGCCGTCCGGGAGTTCGGCGAGCTCCGGCGGCGCCATCCCGCCGGGAGGTTGCACCTCCCGTCCGGGGCTCACCGGGCGACCACGTCATAGGTGTGCAGGTGCTCCAACCGCTCCAGGGCGATCGCCTCTCGCAGGGGCGCGGGGATGCGGTTGTGGGAGGCCTGGTGGGCTTCGCTGCGCATGTAGGCGACAAAGCAGCTGCGGTCGCGCCAGCGGCTGACCATCAGAACCTCGCCCGGCTCGCGATCCGAACGCCAGACCTCCAATCCGTGGAAGCCGGTGAACGCGTCCACGGCACGGAGCCGCGAGCGGAACGCCGCGACGAGCTCATCGACACGCTGGGGCTCGACGCGCAGACGAGACATCGAGACGTACATGGCCATACGTTCCCGCCGGCGCGGCGATGTCCTGCGGGGGTGGCCGCTGCGGCCCGGCCGGCCCGGTCGCGGTGTTCCTGCGCCGGGAGCGTTCATGCCCCGGCGCGGCGGCGGAGCCGGGCGCGTCTACGACGGCGATGACGGGAAACCGAGCGGCGGAGCGTCCGTTTTGTACGAGATCCGGATCGACGCATCCGATTTCGTCCGTGGGTGCCCGGTGGCGGCACGTCCGTTCGAGATCGTCAGCCGCGATCTGAGATTTCGAACAGATCGGACGTGCCCGCGGCGGCGGGGGCTAACCGCGGGCGGGGGAGGCGGCCGACACGGTGACGGTCAGCGGCGCGGGATAGGTGACGGTCTCCGCGCAGGCGAGATGGGCACCGGCCCCACCGGGCCCCAGGAACGTCTGACCGCGTCCCCCGGGGATGAGGGCGCCGTCGCGCAGCCAGCGATAGCCGTCGAACGCAAAGAGCCGGGACGACGGGCGCAGTCCGCCCCACCGTGCCCACCGTCCCGGGGCGCAGCGCAGGGCACCGCCTCCCCCCGCGGTCACAGCGGGGCGGGCGCGAAGCGCGGCGGACGCGCCGGTGCTGACGGCGCCGATTGCGGCCAGACCGCCCTCGTCGGTGAACCACATCCGGCCGTCGGGCCCCGCCGTGATCGCCGCCGGCTGACTGCCGGTCAGCAGGCCGCCTTGCCATTCGCGTACGCCGCCGGCGCGCGTGATCCGGCCGATTGCCGGCGTCGCGCCCTCGTCGGTGAACCACATGCTCCCGTCCGGCCCGGCGGCGATCGCCACCGGCGAGCTGCCGGAGGCCAGCCCGGTGGAGCGCTCGCTGATCTGCCCGCCGGCGGTCACGCGGCCGATGGCGCCGGAGGAGTCGGCGAACCAGACGACGTCGCCCCACCCGCGGGCGATCCCCAGCGGCTGAGCGCCCCTCGCCAGCCCGGCGGTGAACTCGGTGATCCGGCCGGTGGCGCTGACACGACCGATGGCGCAGCGGCCGCTGGCGCTGCAGCCGCGGTCGGTGAACCACGCCGATCCGCCCGCCCCCGGGGTGATGCCGAAGGGAATGCTGCCCCGCCGCAGGCCCCGGCGATATTCGGTGATCCGCCCCCCCGGGGTGATCAGACCGATGGCCGGCCGCCGCCCCTGGACCGTGAACCACATGCCCCCGGCGGGTCCGGCCGCGATCTCAAACGGCTCTCCGCCCCGCAGGCCGCGGGCGAACTCCCGGATTGACCCGGCGGTGGTGAGCCGGCCGATCGCCGGCCGGCTCCCCGCGTCGGTGAACCACAGATCACCGCCGGAGGCCGCCGCGACGGCGAGCGGCACGCTGCCGGCGTCAAGGCCGCGTCGAAACTCGGCGACCGCGCCGCCCGGCGCCGCCCGACCAAGCGCGCAGCGGCCGATCCCCGTGCAGCCGGAGTCGGCGAACCACAGGTTCCCGTCCGGGCCTGAGGCGAGGCCGAACGGATAGAAGACCCGGCTTGACCCCAGCACGGTCTCCCGGATCGCCCCCACGCGTGCGGTGGCGGTGGCGGTGGTGCTCCCCACCACCGCGATCACAAGCCCAAGCCCAAGCGCACGTGCGCGGCCGGTGCCCATCACCTCCTTCTAGCAGCCGAGCGGGCCGATGAAAAGACCCATCGGACGCCGCGGGCGCGCCTTCCGCCCGCGCGGCACACTTTCAGCGACATGCGGTTCGTTCGCTGCGACGATCCCCACCGGTTCGCGTCGTATGTCAGACCGTTCCTTGAGGCCCGCCTTGAGCGCAACATTCTGGCGACGGTGCTGCTCGCCGTCGCCGACGGCCGCTTCACCGACCCGCCGCCGATGCTCGTCTACGCGACCGACGAGGAGGGACAGCGCGTCGCCGCTGTGGCCATGCGCACGCCGCCGATGCCGCTCCTCGCCAGCGGGCTTGACGCTGCGGCGGCCGAGCGGCTGGTTGAGGTGTGGCTTGAGCATGATCCGGATGTGCCGGGCGTCACCGGGGTCGCGGACACGGCGCGTCACGTGGCGGAGGCGTGGCGGCGGCGCACCGGGGGCGCCTGGCGGTCCCGGATGAGCCTGGCGCTGCACGCGCTGCAGACCGTGGAGGACCCGCCGCGGCCGGCGCCGGGACGGCTCGTGGCCGCCGGGGAGACAGACCGGGCGATGCTGGTGGACTGGTGGCGAGCGTTCGCCGCCGAGGCCGATCTGTTCAACGCCGGGGCGGACGCCGACGCGGCTGTGGACCACCGAATCGGCCAAGGGAACCTGTGGATCTGGCGCCAGCCGGCGGGCGTGGCGGTGTCCATGGTCGGCACCAACCCGCCGGTGGCGGGCGTGGTGCGGGTGGGGCCTGTCTACACGCCGCCGGCGCACCGCCGCCGCGGCTTTGCCGGCACCGCGGTCGCCGAGGTCAGCCGCCGTGCGCTCGCCGGGGGCGCCCACACGTGCATGTTGAGCACCGATCTCGCCAACCCCACCTCGAACCGGATCTACGCCGAGGTGGGCTACCGGCGCTTTGCCGACTGGAGCGAGCTGGAGTTCATCCGGCCAGCGACGTGAGTCCGGCGTACAGGCTGGCCGCGCCGGACGCCAGGATCACGACCACCAGCACGCTCTCATACCAGCCGTGGCGCAGCCGCGGAAACAGGCGGCTGCCGATCGCGTGGCCGGCGATGACGCCGGCAGCCGCGGCGGCCAGGGTGACGGCGCCGAACCGGGCGGTGTGCAGGATGGGCACGACCGCGAGCACGGCGATCACCCCCAGCCCCAGCAGGGCCGCGCCGAGCGAATCGCGGACGCGCGCGGGGGAGAGGCCCTGGGCCGACAACCACAACGCCAGGGGCGGGCCGTTGATCCCCGTCGAGGTGGAGAGCGCGCCGATGGTGGCGCCGAGGGCCAGCCGGCGGCCCGTCCCGCCGCGCCCCACTCGGCGCGTGGGACGGGTCCGGAGCAGTCCGGCGGCGATGACGCTCACGCCGACAATGACCTGTAGGACCGGCTTGCGCAACTCGGCCAGCAGCACCACCCCGCCGACCGCCCCCGGAACCGCGGCGGCGAGGACGGGGAGCACCTCGCTCCACGCGGGCTGCGGGCGCCGCAGCTCGCCGAACAGGATGAGCAGGTTGAGCAGGATGCCGAGCACGGTGGCGGTGACGATCGCGCTCGCCGGTGTCATCACCAGAAACAGGACCGGCGTGAGGATGAGGGCGAAGCCGATCCCGGCGAGGGCCTGGACCGCCGCCGCAAACAACGCGGTCACCGCCACGAGTTCGATCGTCACCAGGTCAGCTCGCTGTCGGCACGGCGCACACTCCCCATGTGTGTGGAGATTCCCGGATTCGCAGCGCGACCGTCGCGCCGATGATCTCGGCATGGAACGTGACGAGCTGGCCCGCCTGCGCGACGAGGAGAACCGCGACGAGTTCGCGATCCGCCGGCAGGAGCGGGAGATGGCCGCCGAGGAGCGAGAGCTGGAGCAGGAGATGCGGCGCCTGCAGGAGGACGAGGAGCGGGCCGAGCACCGCATCGAGGAGGATCTGCGGCGCGAGCACGCGGGACACGAGCCGGAGCACCCACCCGCGTGGAGAGACCGGGAGCAATGAGGATCTTGGCGCCTCGGTCGAGGATGTTGCGCCGAAGCGGGTATGTGTTCAGTACATGGACAATCAGGTGAGCGAGCTCTTCACGCTCTCCCTGCCCTGCGATCCGGAGGCGCCGGGGGCGGTCAGAGATGCGCTGGGGGGTCTGGAATGGGCGGACTGGGTGCTCGGCGATGTCATGCTCGTGGCCGACGAGCTGGTGACAAACGCCGTGCTGCACTCCGGCTGTCCGCCCGGTGACCCCCTCCACGTCAGCGCCCATCTCGGCCCCGGCTATGTCCGGGTCGCGGTGCGCGATCCTGGGCTGTCGACGACCGAGGCAGCACCCCGGATCAGCGACGACGCTCAGACCGGTGGGTGGGGGCTGATGATCGTCGAGCAGCTGGCCGCCCGATGGGGAGCCGAGCGGGCCGACGGCTACGAGGTATGGGCCGATGTCGCGGTCCCGCACGGCTCCGGCCCGGACGCCAGCGCGAACACTCGGTCCGCCGGCGCCGTCCATCGGCAGGCGGCGACGTAGCCGAGCCGGTCCGGCGTTCTGCCGCGAGGCACGGCCCCCGCCGGGCCCCTACGATCAGCGCGATGGAGCCGTCTCTGAACCCGGCGCTGGCCGAGGCGCGCTTCTGTCCGCGCTGCGCCGGCGCGGCCGAGATCGAGTTCCCGCGGCGGATCATGTGCCCCCACTGCGGCTATGCCGCCTACTACAACCCCAAGCCGGTGGCCGGGGCCATCCCCATCGATGAGCACGGCCGCATCATCCTCCTGCGGCGGGGCTTTGATCCCGGCCAGGGGCGGTGGACGTTCCCCGGCGGCTTCGTCGATCTGGGCGAGTCGGTGGAGGAGGCGGCCCGGCGGGAAACGAGCGAGGAGCTGGGGATGGCGATCGAGC
The DNA here is from genome assembly GCA_035702755.1 of Solirubrobacteraceae bacterium. GTDB lineage: Bacteria > Actinomycetota > Thermoleophilia > Solirubrobacterales > Solirubrobacteraceae > Palsa-465. The sequence goes on from DASSZQ010000115.1 coordinate 6,094, forward strand.
TGGGATCGCTGGTCGGCGTCTATTCGCGCGGCGAGGATCGCGTCGTGCTCATCGTCTACCGGGCACGCGCCCTCGCGCCGCCCCAGACCTCCCCGGAGGCGACCGAGGTGCGGGCGTTTGGGCCCGCCGATCTCCCGTGGCACGAGCTGGCCTTCTGGTCGACCGAGCAGGCGCTGCGCGACGCGCTGGGAGCCGGCTGACGACGGGGCACGGCCCGCCGCGCGGCGATCTCGGCCGGCCGGACAGCGCCACCTGCCAAGATCTGAGTATGAGCGAACACGACAACTTTGAGGACAAACTGCGGGCGATGGCCGACGAGCTCAGCCGATCCCTGCAGCGCATGTCCGAGGTCGACCTGAGCGAGGTCGCCGAGCGCTTCGGCGTCGACGCCGACAAAGCCCGCAACTTCGCCGACGCGGCCGGACAGTGGCTGAGCGGCCAGATCTCCGCCACCGAGCCGTTGTTCAGCCAGGCGGCCGGCCGGCAGACGGCACCCCCGGAGTCCCGGCGCGAGCGGGGCGGTCCGCACCCGCTTGACCTGCCCAGCGAGGATCAGGGGCTGGCGCTGGCGGCCCTGGACTCCGGACGCTGGGGCGTGCAGCCCGGCAGCAACCGGCTTCGCGGGACCGGCGACGGGCCGCCTCCGCCACCGGCTGCGGTCGACCTGGCCAGTGAGCTGCGGGCCCGGGACTGGATCACGGCCGATGGGACGCTGACGCTGGTTGGGCGCCATGCACTGGCTCGCTGGTGCCGGATCCCGGACGGGCCCGCCGGCTCCCCGCCGGTCTCAGACCTCCCCGCGTAGATGTTGGTTCCGCGGCCGCGTCGGGGCCGTGGAACCAGCCACCCAGCCGGCTCAGCGCCGGCGTCGGCAATCGAACGGCACGGCGGCGCTGAGGTTTGTCGGCGTCCCGGCGCGGGCATATCCGCACCAGCAACGCGCCGACCCCCTGACGGTTGGCGCCGGACAGCGACCTACGCTTTACGTGATGCCGGAGAGCCCCGTCCAAATCCTCGAGGTGCGCGCCGCCGGCGGCGACCGGCCGGTCACGGTCACCGCCGCGGTCACCGCCGAGGCCTCCCGCGCGATCTTCACCGCGCTCTCAGAGCAGCTTGACCGTCGGCGCGCGGATCCGCTGGCGACGGTCGAGGAGGTCCTGGCTGTGCGCGAACACGCCGCGCTGGTGGAGCGCTTCGAGCTGCTGGTGGTCGCCGACGCAGACGCCATCGTCCCCTTCGCCGACCTGGATCTGCGCGCATGCCTGCTGGAGCTGACCGATTACGCCGACCGGGTCGACGGCGAGCATTTCCAGCCGGCGGAGCTTCGCGAGCGCCTGAGGGTCATCGCCCAGATCACGCCGGTGCTGTGGGACGCGAACGCCGCGGCGGCTGAGGTGTCCGCGGGCGCGATGCTCGCGCCCGCGGGACCGTAGCCCGGCGCTCGCCCACACACAGTCTCTCAGCTGTGGATGCCGGGCAGCGAGAGCTGCTCGCGCGGGGCCGCCGGAGCGTCCGCCTCGCCGGCGTCGCCGGGGCTGTGGCGTCGCACCTTGCGCCAGTGCCCGGTGATGTCGCGCGCGGTGGCGTGCCGCCATCCGGCAGCGGGGGAGATGGGGTGGAAGTGCACGACCCCCTGGGCGACCTCCCGGACCTCCCCGTACACCACCCGGCCCTTGATCGAAGCGCGGACGATGTCACCGACCGTGATCCGGTCAAGTCTCATCCGCGCGAGCTGGGGCGATGGCCGGGCACCACTCAACGATCGTCTCAGAACCGGCAGACACACGCCGCCCCGCCCGCCGTCGATGCCGAGCGGATGCGTGAGCGGGAACCCCGTCTTGGACATGACGCACAGCGTCAGAAAGTGATGCGGGCCGGCAACGCATCATGCGTTCCCGGCCCGCTGCCGATACGTGTGGGGGCGCAGACGTATCGGCGTGTTCTCGCAACTGATTCCCGGTCTCCCGGCGCCGGCAAACCCAGGGGGTTGGTTTTCAACTGAGAACCTCCGGGGCGGCGGTGCCGTCCGCGTCTGCCGGCGCGTGACGGCCGTCATCTCGGCGTCGGCGGCGACAACGAACCGGTGGTGCGAAGCGTAAGAGATGGTCCGGGTGACCAGATCCATCTGGCCACCCGGACCGGCCAGGGAAGCCGGGGGCGCAGGTTCCCTGACGTCTGGAAAAAACTGACGCCGGGCACAGGCAGGCGTACATCGTCACGCCCGCACCCTGCCGGCGTCGCTCACGATAACAGGGCAATGCGTGACGTGGTCAGTGGTGGTTTGTGACCGGACTAAAAGACGAGGCGCCGGGGCGGGGACCGTTCCGCTGATCCGGTTGATAGGGTGCTGCGCGACATATCCAGCCGAGTCGCCGGACCACCCGTGGTCGGCGAGCGGGGGACCCACAGCGATCGACAGATCGCCGGGGCGAATCGCCATCGTCGTATGGCGTAGCGCATTGCGCGAGCCCGGCAGCTAACCCCGTAGGCGATTCAGGTTTCGTTTGAGCAGGGAGGTTGTGTGGAGGTCGTGCGTGATCTCGGCAGCGTTGACCCGTGGCAGGAATCACTGGAGCGTTCACGTGCCCGCCGCGCCGGGCGCCAGCAGTCGAGCGTTTCCGACCGGCCGCGCCGCACGCGCGACGATGCGCCGCGTGCGCCGCGCCGTCCCGGCAGACGCCGCGCCCGGGCACAGGCCGACACGAGGGAGCGGGGTCGCGTGCGGTGGGATCGGCTTCTCACCGCCGGCAGCGGCGGGCTGCTCGCCATCGTGTTCCTCGCCGTGGTCAGCGCCGGCGGATTCGCGGGCCGCGGCGCGCAGGCCTCGGTTGACGCGTCCCACGCCAGCGCCTTTCATGAGCCGCGTCACGCCCAGGCCATCCAGAGTGCCCCACGCCGCGTTGTGACGTTCAAGCGCATTCCCGGTCCGGCCACCGCACGATGCCGGCCGGTCGGTGGATCCAGCGGCTATGTCAATCCACTCGCCGGGGACGTGCTGCGCGGGGAGCGGATCGACCAGGGCGTCGATTACGCCGGGACGGGCACTCTGCGCGCGCTCGGCACCGGCAGGGTCACCTACGTCGGCACCGAGGCGACCGGCTGGCCCGGTGCGTTTGTCGAGTACCGGCTGCTCGCCGGGCCGGATGCGGGCTGCTTCGTCTACTACGCCGAGGGCATCACGCCCGTGGCCGGCCTGCACCCCGGACTGATCATCCACCCCGGGCAGCGGCTGGCCGGGATCATTCCCGGGTGGCCGACCGGGATCGAACTCGGTTGGGGCGCCGGCGCCAGCACCAGGACGTACGCGGCCCGGGCCGGCAAGTGGTCGCCGACCGACGATGCCAACAACGTCGCCTCCGCGGCGGGCAAGAGCTTCTCCGGACTGATCGCCGCCCTGGGCGGGCCGGGCGGCAAAGTGGAGGGCTGATCCCCGGCCGACACGCGTCCGGGACCTCAGCGCGGGGTGGCGGCGGTGCGCTCCACGTCGCCCTCCGCCACGGCCGACGGTATGGGCACGGGTTCGGACGGGACGAAGTAGCGGTATGACAGCGCGGCCAGGGCGCCTCCGAGGAGCGGGGCGACGATGAACAGCCATACCTGGGACAGCGCCGTGCCGCCGAGGATGACCGCCGGTCCGAGGCTGCGGGCCGGATTGACCGATGTCCCGGTGAGAGGGATGCCGATGAGGTGCACGACGGTGAGCGCGACGCCGATGGCGAGCCCGGCGAATCCGGGCGAGCCGACGCGGCTGGTGGCGACGAGGACGGCGATCACGAAGATGTAGGTGAGGACGACCTCGGTGGCGAAGGCGCCGCCAAGTCCGATGCCGAGCATGGACGCCTTGGCTCCCCACCCGTTCGCCCCCAGGCCCACCACGGTCCGGGAGTACGCCGGGGACGCCGAGAAGATGGCCCAGAGGACGAGCGCACCGACGATCCCGCCCGCAAACTGGGCGGCCCAGTACCCGGCGGCCTCCGTCAGCGACATACGCCCGGAGAGGACAAAGCCCATGGTCACCGCCGGGTTCACGTTGGCGCCGGAGACGGGACCGAGCGTGTAGGCCAGGGCGAGCAGGACAAAGCCGAAGGCAAGAGCGGTCGCCACCACTCCCGCGGAGATCGATGCACCGGTGAGCCGAAAGCCGAAGCTCAGCGTCGCCACCCCCACGCCGACGATCACCAGCATCGCGGTACCCAGAGCCTCGGCGACC
>DASSZQ010000228.1:0-4030 GCA_035702755.1 Solirubrobacteraceae bacterium
CCGGTTTGTTCGAAATCCGGATCCGGGGCGGACGATCTCGAACGCAACTGCCGCTATAGGCCACTCACGGACGACATCGCCCGGCGCAATGCCAATTTCGCACATAACCGACGCTCCGCACCCTCCCCTCCCATCATCGCCGTCGTCAACCCGGACCCCGCCGCACCGGCCCACGGCAGGCACCTCCTGACCAACCCGGGGCGCCCGCCAACCCACCCGCGGCGGTCGATCCCGGCGAGCCTGTCCCGCCACACTCACCCCAGAGACCGAGTCGAGTGTCGCGCCCGCCTCCCGGGGGCGGCTTTGCCGGAACCGTAGACGGGTAGAACGCCGGCGTGAGTGCGGTGAGGAAAGCGCTTCGCGGGTGGGGAGAGCCACCGCTGCGGCCCGCGGGCGGGCGTGCCACGGCGGCCGAGCGCTCCCGGACGTTCACGTGGCTCGTCCGGATCGGCTTTCTGTCCCGGGGGCTGACCTACGGCCTGGTGGGAGCGCTCGCGCTGGCGCTGGCATCCGGAGCCGGCACCGACGGGGCGAGGCCCAACCAGCAGGGCGCGCTGACCCTGGTGGCGCAGGCCCCCCTGGGCAAGGTCGTCCTCATCGTCATCGCCCTCGGCCTGCTCGCCTACGCAATCTGGAAGCTCGCCCAGGGACTCCGGGGCCACGGCCCTGAGGGTGGCGGCGATCCCAGCCTTCACGAGCGCGTTGGCAATGTGGCAGGCGGAGTCGGCTACCTGCTGTTCTTCGCCCTGGCGCTCCGGGTGCTCGTCGGAAGCGCCGGGAACTCGTCGCAGGCGCCGCGCCATACCGCCGCCGGTGTGCTGGGCTGGCCCGGCGGGCAATGGCTGGTCGGCGCCGCCGGGCTCGCCATGATCGCCGTCAGCATCTATCAGGCGTACGACGCGCTGTCCGCCGGGTTTGCGTCTGACAGCCGGACTGCCGAGATGAGCCGGCGGCAGCGACACACGTTCATGGTCTTGGGCCGGATCGGCCTGACCTCGCGCGCGCTTGTCTTCGCCCTCATCGGCTACTTCGTCCTGCGCACCGCGCTTGCCTTCAATCCCAACAACGCCGTCGGCGTCGACGGCGCGCTGGCGCGCCTGCACCACCAACCGCTGGGACCCTGGCTGGTCGGCGCCGTCGGCGTGGGGCTGATCATCTTTGCCCTGTACACAGGGCTTGAGGCGCGCTACCGCCGGCTCTGAGGCGCGGGATCACGCGCGCGCCCACCGTTTGGACCGAATAGGGTGCGGCCGCGTGAGAGTGATCGTCATCGGCGCCGGGCTGGCCGGCCTGGCTGCCGCCGATGCCCTGTGCCGGGAGGGGTGCGAGATCCTGGTGCTCGAGGCCCGCGACCGCGTCGGGGGCCGGGTGTGCTCGGTCCCGTTCGGCGACGCGGTGGTTGAGCGAGGCGCCGAGTTCATCCTGCCCGGCAACTCGGCGGTCACGGCCGCGGCGTCTCGGCTGGGACTGTCGCTGGTGCGCAAGGGAACCCGGTACGGCGACCGGGAGCCCGTGGGCGAGGCGCCGCTGTCGCCGGAAGCGGTTCGCGCCGGCGTCGAGCACCTGCAGAGCCTGCCCCGGACCGCCGGGGAGACGGTTGAGGCGCTGCTGGCCCGCTCCGCCCTGGACCCGGCCACGGTGGCGGCGATCCGGGCGAGGCTGGAGGTGACCTGCGCCCATCCCGCCTCCGATCTGGACGCCGGCGTGCTCGGCGAGGGGGGCTCTGCGTTCGGCGCCTTCGACACCCACACGGTGGCGGGGGGCAACGGACGACTCGCCGAGGCGTTGGCCGCCCTGCTGGTCACGGAGACGGTCCGCCTATCGGCCCCGGCCACCGCGGTGCGCTGGGCGGAGGATGCCGTGACGGTCACCGCCGGCGGCCGGGCGTACTCGGCCGACCGTGCCGTCATCGCCGTCCCGGCGTCAGTCATCGGTGAGATCGCCTTTGACCCGCCCCTGCCGGACACCAAGGCGCGCGCCCTGCGGCGCGTCCGGTACGGCCAGGCGGCAAAGCTGTTTGTCGCGCTGCGCGCCCCCGCCGCTCCCAGCGCGACGCTGTCGGTCCCGGGCCGGTTCTGGTGCTACACGCAGCTGGCCGCCGACGGCCGCCCGGCGTCCTACGTCGCCGCGTTTGCGGGCACGGCCCAGGCCCTCTCCCAGCTTGAGGTGACCGCCGGGCCCCGCCGCTGGCTCGACGCGCTGGCCGCGCTGCGGCCTGACCTGGAGCTTGACGGCGGCTCGGCCACGCTCTCCACCTGGGCCGACGATCCCTGGGTCCGCGGCGCCTACTCGGCTCCGGCCGCCGCCGCACCCCTCGACGACGCCGAGCTGCGACGCCCCGTCGGCCGCCTCGCGTTCGCCGGCGAGCACACCGCCGGCTCTGAGCACGGGACGATGGAGGGCGCCCTGCGCAGCGGGGTCCGCGCCGCCCACGACATGCTGAGCGCCACCCTGGGTTGATACCGCCGCATCCGGGGAGCATCACCGGCTCGCTGGGCGGCTCACGTCACCTGCCGAGAAAGCCCGGCAGGTGACGTGAATCCTCCGCTCGTGCGCGCTACCGGTATGTCCCCTTGTACTGGATGGTGTACATACCACTGGTGATGTTGCCTGAGCCTGAGAACGTCCCGGTGAAGGTGTGTCCCTTGTGCGTGCCGGTTCCCTTGGCGAGCTTCAGGACACCGCCGGTGACCGTGGCATCACCCTGGTTGGGTGTGTTGGTGATCGTCAACGTGGCGCTCGCCGAACCCGTCGCCGAGCCGGTGGAGTAGAAGTCGGTCACCTTCGGGATCTTGATGGTGATCTTTCCTGACGTGGTCGTCAGGACGTGCAGCCGATAGACGACAGCGCCCTGGCCAAACAGCGAGTCGCTCTGGGCGCCCGCGGCGACGTTCGTCTGTCCGATCGTCTGGACGACCGCGAAGTGCACGACTCCGCGCTCCGTCCTGCCCTTGGCGGCCGCGCCGGCGACACCGCCGATGGCGACCGCGAGCGCTCCGATGAGACTGACACCCGCCGTCAGGGAGCGTCGTGTGATTCGAGGCATGGTGCCCCTCCTGTGTAGAGCCCGCCGCCGGTTGCGGATCGCGGCGCGGCGGATTGGCATGACTAAAAAGACCGCCATGGCCAGACCCTGCCAGCCCGTACCGGCGCCGACCTCCGCGCCAATGCGCCGACCACCGCAGGGGGAACTACGCACGCGCCCGGGCCGACCGGGCGCGTCCAGCGACCGTCGTCGACGCCATGAGGGCGGTCAGTAGGGCGGGGACGCTTCGCTGCACCAGTCGCCGCCGGCCATCACCGCCGTCACCCGCAGCTCGTCATCCAGGACGACGAGATCGGCTCGCCGCCCGGATGCGATCGACCCGATGCCCGCCTCCAGCCCCAGCACGCGCGCCGGATTGGCGGAGGCCGCCGCCGACGCCTGCGCGATGCTCAGCCCACTGTCGGTGACGGCGCGGCGAACCGCCGCGTCCATCGTCAGCGTGCTCCCGGCGAGCGACTGCGTGCGGGCCAGGCGTGCTTCGCCGTCGCGCACATGCACCTCCTGCCCGCCGAGCACGAACGTTCCATCCCCCATGCCGGTGGCGGCGATCGCGTCGGTGACGAGGATCGGACAGGCGATCCGGTCCACCACGAGCCGGACCACGGCGGGATGCAGATGCCGGCCGTCGTTGATCAGCTCTGCGGGGAGGCCGGCGGCCAGTACGGCTCCGACCAGGCCGGGCTCGCGATGGTGCAGTGGCGGCATCGCGTTGAACAGGTGGGTGGCATGGATCGCGCCGGCATCGATGGCCGCCACCGCCTCGTCGTAGGTGGCGTCAGAGTGCCCCAGGGCCACGATGACGCCCGCCGCCCTCAGGGGCTCGATCAGCCCCAGCGCTCCGGCGAGCTCCGGGGCGAGCGTGATCATCCGCAGGGTTCCCTCGGCCGCGGCGACCAGGCGGTCGAGCACCGCGCGGTCCGGCTCGATCATGTGCGCCTCGTTCTGGGCGCCGCAGCGACGCGAGGACAAAAACGGCCCCTCAAG
>DASSZQ010000246.1:0-22901 GCA_035702755.1 Solirubrobacteraceae bacterium
GAAACAATAACTTCAAATTCAGGAGCGTGCGCCCCCCGGCGCGTTTGGTCACATAGCACCCGGGTAGCCGTCGAGTGCAAGCTTTCTGAAGGAGTGCCATGACGCCTGATCCGAACCCCGGTCCCCGCCATGAGCCTGAGCGCATCTACGAGCGCGCCGCCGATCCGGCCGAGGCGGCCAACCGGCCACTGGAGCCGAAATCCGAGCCGCACGAGATGGCGCCTGAGGACGTCCCGGAGGACCAGCCGCAGCCCCAGCCGGATCCGCACCACGCCCTGAACACGCCGGTCGGCGAGCCGGATCCGACCGCCGATTCTGATCCATACCGCCATCCCACCCGCGACGACGAGGACGACCACGCCTCCGGGGTGCGAGGCAGCGGACAGGGGGCCGAGGAATGACGTCCACGGCCCAGACCGCGCGGCGGATCCTTGAGCAGACCCTCGCACATCCCGTCGTCAGCGTCTTCTTCGACCTTGACCCGGAGCAGTTCGCCACCGCCCCGGCACGGGCGTCGCAGCTGCGCTCGCTGCTCGACGAGGCCGACCGGACGAGCCGCAGCGACGAGTCGCTGGCCCACGAGGACCGCAAGGCGGTCACCGAGGCCCTGCGCCGGGTGGAGTCCTACCTCCAGTCCGACGAGGCGCCCGTCTCCGGCGCGCGCGCCCTGGCCGTCTTCTGCTCCGGCGGCGACGACCTGTTTGAGGCCGTCCAGCTGCCCCGGCCGACCGCGCCCCGGGTGGTCATCGCCCGCACCCCGTTCGTGGAGCCGCTGGTCGCCGGCGACGCCGGTGATCGCTGGTGCGTCACCCTCGTCAGCCGGGATCATGGCCGGATCTTTGAGGGCGAGGCACCGCACCTGCGCGGAACCGGCCGGGTGCAGGACGACGTCCACGGGCAGCACAGCCAGGGCGGCTGGTCGCAGGCCAACTACGAGCGCAGCGCCGAGAACGAGGCCGAGCAGCACTTCCGCCACCTCGCGCAGGAGCTGTACCACCACTGGCAGCGCCAGCCGTTCTCCCGGCTCGTGCTCGGCGGCCCGGAGGCCGATGTCGCCCGCTTCGCCGAGCTCCTGCACAACGACCTGAGACCGGCGCTGGCCACGACGCGGCTGTCGCTCGACGCCGAGACGGCGAGCCCGTCCGACGTGCAGGCGGCCGCCGCCACGCTTGTGGAGTCAGAACGCGAGGGCGCCCAGGCCGCGGCCGTGGCCGAGCTGGCGGAGCGCGCCGCCGCCAACCGCTCCGCCGTCCTGGGGCTGGAGAACACGCTCACCGCGCTCGGCGAGCGCCGTGTCGAGACGCTGGTGCTCGCCCGCAACTTCAACGCCGACGGCGCGCGCTGTGACACGTGCGGGCTGCTGTACCCGGCGGGAGCAGCCACGTGTCCGGCTGACGGAACCGAGTTGGCCGCCGTGCCTGACCTGCGCGAGGCGGCGATCGAGGCGGCCGTTCTGCAGGATGCCGAGGTCGTGGTCGCCGGGGAGGGCAGCGAGACGCCGCCGTCAGTGCTGGTGCGCGGCGGAGGTATCGGGGCGCTGCTGCGCTTCTGAGGCCGCTCGGGGCCGCGGGCGACGCGTCGGCGCAGCTGCGCAGGCGATACTTGGGCCGATGCGTGAACTGAGCGAGGCGACCACCACCCCGTTTCACTCCCCGTACGCCCACGGGTTCGTCCGTCTGGCGGCGGCCGTCCCCCACGTCCGCGTCGGCGACCCGCGTGACAACGGCCGGCGCACGGTGGCGCTGGCGCGCCGCGCCCACGACTGCGACGCCGCCATGGTCCTGTTCCCGGAGTTGGGGCTGGCCGCGTACTCCAGCGAGGACCTGTTTCACCAGCAGGCGATGCTCGACGGCGTCACCGACGCGCTGGCTGAGATCGTGCAGGCCAGCCGGGAGCTGCGCCCGGTGATCGTCGTCGGCGCCCCGGTGCAGGCCGAGGGGGGGCTCTTCAACGCGGCGGTCGTGGTGCACCGCGGGCAGATCCTGGGGGCCGTGCCCAAGAGCTATCTGCCGGAGTACCGCGAGTACTACGAAAAGCGCCAGTTCCGGGCGGCGCGGGATCTCGTCTCAGATGAGCTGCGGCTGCTCGGCACAGCCGTGCCGTTCGCGCCGGAGCTGCTGTTCGCCGCTCGCGACCTCCCCGGGTTCATCATGCACGTCGAGATCTGCGAGGACCTGTGGACGCCGATCCCGCCCAGCACATACGGCGCGCTGGCCGGGGCGACGGTGCTCGTCAACCTCTCGGCGTCGAACATCACGATCGCCAAGGACGGCTATCGGCGCTCGCTGTGCATCGGTCAGTCCGGCCGCACCATCAGCGCCTACGTCTACACGGCTGCCGGACTCGGCGAGTCAACGACCGACGTCGCCTGGGACGGCCAGGCGATCATCTGCGAGAACGGGCAGGTGCTCGGCGAGTCTGAGCGGTTCAGCGACGAGGAGCAGCTCGTCGTCTCCGATGTCGATCTTGACCGCATCCTGTCTGACCGGATGAGCACCTCCAGCTACGGCGACTCGATTCATGACCTGCGCGAGCGCCTGGCGCGGATGCGTCGGATCGAATTTGAGCTGGGCGTACCGGAGGAGCGCGTCGAGCTGCGGCGGCACGTGGAGCGGTTCCCGTACGTGCCCGCTGACCCGGCCAGCCGCAACGAGCGGTGCGAGGAGGTCTACAACATCCAGGTCCGCGGGCTGCAGACCCGGCTGCTGGCCACCGGCATCGAGAAGGTCGTCATCGGCGTGTCCGGCGGCCTGGACAGCACCCACGCGCTCATCGTCGCCGCCCGGGCGATGGACCGGCTGGGGCTGCCCCGGTCCAACGTGCTCGGCTACACACTGCCCGGCTTTGCCACCAGCGCGCGCACGCTGCGCAACGCCCACGCGCTGATGACGGCACTGGGGGTGAGCGCCGAGGAGATGGACATCAGGCCCTCGGCGACGCAGATGCTGCGCGACCTGCGTCACCCGGCCGCCGACGGGGCTGCGCAGTACGACGTCACCTACGAGAACGTCCAGGCCGGCGAGCGCACCTCGCACCTGTTCCGCCTGGCCAACTATCACCAGGGGCTCGTCCTGGGCACCGGCGACCTCTCCGAGCTCGCCCTCGGCTGGTCGACGTACGGCGTCGGCGACCAGATGTCGCACTACAGCGTCAACGCCTCGGTGCCCAAGACGCTCATCCGCTTCCTCATCTGGTGGGCGATCGATACCGACCAGTTCGGCGCCGAGGCCAACGCCGTCCTCGGCGACATCGTGCAGACGGCCATCTCTCCGGAGCTCATCCCGGCCAGTGGCGATGCCGCCGGAGACGGACCGGAGCAGAACTCCGAGGAGACCGTGGGGCCGTACGAGCTCCAGGACTTCTTCCTCTACTACGTGCTGCGCTTTGGCTACCGGCCCAGCAAGGTCGCCTACCTGGCCCAGTACGCGTGGGGCGACCGCGAGCAGGGCGACTGGCCGGACCTCATCCCCGCCGAGCAGCGCAACCAGTACTCCACTGACGAGATCAAGCACTGGCTGGGGGTGTTCCTGCACCGGTTCTTTGCGACGAGCCAGTTCAAGCGCTCGGCGCTGCCCAACGCGCCCAAGGTCGGCTCCGGCGGCTCGCTGTCGCCCCGCTCGGACTGGCGCGCGCCGTCCGACGGCCACGCCACGGCGTGGATGGAAGAGCTGCAGGCCCGCGTGCCGGACGCTCAGTAGTCGGCCCGGCCCCGGGACAGCACAGCCGCGGGCCAGTACGCACGGCGCCGTGGGCGCGCCGCGGATGGCCACCGGCCGATCCGCTGCGACCGTGACCAGCACAGTGGCGCCCGCACCCGGCGGGCGCGTCCTGACCGTGGCGCAAGGAGCAAGCAATGGCCGTCACCGAGCAGCGTGCGATCTACGAGGCCCCCGGGCAGCCGGGGAGTGTCGTCAGCCTCAAAGACAAATACGACAACTTCATCGGCGGCGAATGGGTGGCGCCCACCGCCGGCACGTACCGCGCCAACGTGACGCCGTCGACCGGCGAGCCGTTCTGCGAGGTGGCATCGGGCACCCCGGACGACGTCGAGTTGGCGCTTGACGCCGCCCACGCCGCCAAGGACGCGTGGGGCGCCAAGTCGCCGGCGGAGCGGGCGGCGGTGCTCGACGCTGTCGCGGACGCGATCGAGTCCAACCTGGAGATGCTGGCGGTCGCCGAGAGCTACGAGAACGGCAAGCCGGTGCGCGAGACGCTCGCCGTCGACATCCCGCTCGCCGCCGACCACTTCCGGTACTTCGCCGCCGCCGCCCGCGCCGAGGAGGGCCGGATCTCGGAGATCGACGATCAGACCTACGCCTACCACTTCCATGAGCCGCTGGGCGTCGTTGGACAGATCATCCCGTTCAACTTCCCGCTGCTGATGGCCGCCTGGAAGATTGCCCCGGCGCTGGCCGCCGGCAACTGCACCGTGCTCAAGCCGGCCAGTCCCACGCCATGGTCGATCCTCAAGCTGGCCGAGGTCGTCGGCGACCTCATCCCGCCCGGGGTGCTCAACATCGTCAACGGGCCGGGCGCATCGATGGGCAGGGCGCTGGCGTCCAACAAGCGCATCGCCAAGATCGCCTTCACCGGGGAGACGGTCACCGGGCGGCTGATCATGTCCTACGCCGCGCAGAACCTGATTCCGTCGACCACCGAGCTGGGCGGCAAGTCGCCCAACATCTTCTTTGAGGATGTGATGGCCGCCGACGACAGCTTCCTGGACAAGGCGGTCGAGGGCCTGGTGCTGTACGCGTTCAACAAGGGCGAGGTCTGCACCTGCCCGTCGCGGGCGCTCATCCATGAGTCGATCTACGACGAGTTCATGGAGCGCTGCCTGCAGCGGATCGCCGCGATCAAGCAGGGCGACCCGCTTGACCGCGAGACGATGATCGGTGCCCAGGTCTCCACGTCGCAGCTGGAGAAGATTGAGGGCTACGTGGCGATCGGCGTCAACGAGGGGGCCGAGATCCTGATCGGCGGCCACCGGCCACCGCTGGAGGACCGGCTCGCCGGCGGCTACTACTTCGAGCCGACGGTGCTCAAGGGCCACAACAACATGCGCGTCTTCCAGGAGGAGATCTTCGGTCCGGTGCTGGCGGTGACGACGTTCCGTGACGAGGACGAGGCGCTGCAGATCGCCAACGACACGCTTTACGGGCTCGGCGCCGGTGTCTGGACCCGGGACGGCAGCCGCGCCTTCCGCATGGGCCGCGCCATCAAGGCCGGCCGGGTGTGGACCAACTGCTACCACCAGTATCCGGCCCACGCCGCGTTCGGCGGCTACAAGAGCTCCGGGGTGGGGCGCGAGAACCACCGGATGATGCTGGAGCATTACACCCAGACCAAGTGCCTGCTCGTCAGCTACGACCCCAAGCCGATGGGGTTCTTCTAGACATGGGCTCCGAGCCGCAGGCGCACGACGCGACGCGAGCGGTCACGGCCACCCGGGCGGCCCTTGAGGTGATGGAGCGCCTCGAGGCCGCCCATGGCCCCCTCGCCCTGCACCAGTCCGGCGGCTGCTGTGACGGCAGCGCGCCGATCTGCGTCGGCGCGGACGAGCTCCCGCCGGGACCCAACGACATCCGTCTGGGCGAGGTGGGCGCCACGCCCGTCTACATCGACGCCGATCTCTATGGCCGCTGGGGGCGCCCGGAGCTTGAGATCGACGTGGCGCCGGGGGCCGCCGAGGGCTTCTCGCTGGAGGGCCTGCTCGACGTGCACTTCGTCACGCGCACCACGTTCTGCCCGGCCTGAGGTCGCGCCGGTGTTTGAACCGGCGGCCAAACAGCAATAGTGAAGGTGTGCCGACTGAACCGTCACCCGCCACCCTCGCCGAGGTCGTCCGCCGCGCCGCCGACATCGTCGACCCGGACAACGACGATCCCATCGTGGGGGACTTCGAACGCATCTTCGAGGACGCCGACATGCCCGTCGCCGGGCTCGACGACGTGGAGACCCGCGTCGCCACCGTGCTCTCGGACCTCGATCCGGCCATCGCCAACGGGTCGCTGTCGATCGCCGGCGCGCTGACCGTCTATCTCAGCTTCCGGCGCGACGAGCTCGACGCCGACCCGGAGCACCTGATCCGCCTCGCCGTGCGCGCTGAGTGGGACGGCAAGCCGCCGGAGCCGGTCTCAGACTGGCTGGCGGCCCGCGGGATCGACGTGTAGCCGGCCCGCGCCCTGGCAAGACGCCGGCCGCGGCACCCCACCACCGCCCAGCGGTGGGGCTTGGTGCCCCGAAAAACGGCAGCAGTGAAGCAGGGGGTCGCCGCGGGGGGGCCGGGATGCGGGCGAGTTCCGCCCCGGGAGCGTCACGTGTGTTCGAAATCCGAATCCGGTCGACGATCTCGAACGCAACTGCCGCCATCCACCACTCACGGACGAAACTCGCACGGCGCGATGCGAATTTCGAACAAACCGGGGGTGCTCCGCCCCCCGCCCCCGGTTGCATCTTCTCCCCCGGAGCGGCTCCCGTCGGTTAGGCTGCGCGCCGATGGGGCGCTTGGCGGTACCGCGGATGCTGACGACGGGTTCGCTGGTCACCGCCGCGACCGGCGTGCGCGTCGGCATCGCGTGCCTGGACGTGCTTGCGGAGCGCGCACCGGAGCTCGTCGCGCTGGCCACCCGCGCCTCGCTTGGCGGCTCGCGCACGTCGACGGCCGAGGCGGCGTTCCGCGACGAGCTCGTCGCCCTCGCCCGGGAGTCGGCCGAGCGCTCCTGGCGAGAGCTGCGACGGGGGCTTGACAACCTGGACGCGTTCACCCGGCCGACGGGCGGCGACGGTCCGCGCCGGCCCTACCGGGTCAAGCCATGACCCTGGAGCAGGCAGCAACCAACGGGCGCGCCTGGAGCGACGACGTCATCGCCGCGCTCGGCTGGGAGACCGAGGTGCGATTGCTGCGCCGGCGCCTTGATCGCTGGCTGGCGACGGTCGACGAGGACCTGCGCGAGCCGCTCGCCTGGGCGTTCGCCGGCACGCCCAAGCACTTCCGGCCGCTGACGGTGTTCGCCTGCCACCGCGCCGCCGGCCTGCGCCCGGCGACGGAGGCGGTCGAGCCGGCGTTCGCCATCGAGCTGATGCACAACATGTCGCTGATCATCGACGACGTCCTCGACGGCTCCGACGAGCGGCGCGGCATCGACACCGTCCAGCGCCGCTTCGGATCGCTGCCCGCGCTCATGGCCTCCGGCTACCTGGTGGCCGACGCCTTTGACGCGTTTGCCTCCGACGCGTTCGCCATCACCCACCTGGCCGAGCTGCTGCGGCGCCTCGGCGCCGCCGAGTGCCTGCAGTGGCGGCTGCGCCGCCAGCCCCTGGGCGTCGCCGACTGGCGGCGGATCGCCGGGGAGGACACCGGCTCGATGTTCGAGATCTGTGCCGTGCTCGGCGCGCGCTCCGAGCGGCTGCGCATGTACGGCCATTACCTCGGCGTCCTGTATCACGGCTGCGACGACGTCGGCGATCAGCGCGGCCTTGAGGCCCTCGGCGGCGGCGGCGAGGAGGACGTCCGCGACGGGATCCTCACCCTGCCCGCCGCCCTCGCCATCCGCGACCCGCACATCCGCGCCCTGTTCTGCACCGATGACGAGGACCCGGAGCGCCTGCGCACGGTTGCGCAGGCCTGCCGCGCCCAGCTTGACGACGCCGAGGCCGAGCTTGACCGCGTCGCCGAGTCAGCCCGCGCGGAGGCGACGCGGTTCGCCTCAGACCCTGAGCCGCTGCTCGCGCTCGTCGATCACGTCCGCCAGCTGTCGCGCCGCTGAGCGCGGGCGACCTGGCGGCGCAGCGCCGCCGAGCCTCGCACCAGCCTGGCGATCAGGCCGTCGGACGCGTCGGTGCCCCATGACCACGCGCTGGCGGCGGCGGCATACGGGGCCAACGCGTAGCGGTACCACACCCACAGCAGCTCGTGGGCGAGGGTGAACGGCGGCTTGGCGATCTCCACGGGCGCCCCCAGCCGGTGAGAGCGCACGATCGCGTTGGCCGCCTGCAATCCGCTGGTGACCGCCGATTCGATCGTCGTCATCCCAACGTGATTGTTGGTGTAGTCCCCGGCGAACACCAGGTTGTCGATTGCCGGGAACTCCGGCTCCGGGCGCCAGTCGTCGCTGCCGGTCTCGTTGACGAACAGCTGGGCGTCGAGGTTGGGCTCATAGCGGGTGCGCGTCCAGTCAATGTCCGGCGACTCGCCCCAGGCACGGCCCGGATCGAACTCCAGATACCGCGCCAGTTCGGTGAGCATCGCCTGGGCGTCGTCGGCGGCCCCCGTCCCGGGCAACGCGTAGACGTCGGATGCCGAGACGGCCAGGACGGTGCGCCCGGCGAAATCGGCGACGTCGGTCTGAGTCTGCGAGATGTCGGTGAAGGCCAGGCACAGGCGGGAGTTGAGCAACCCCACCGGCTCCGCGGGGATCTGGCGCAGCTTGCGCGTGAAGTACAGATTGATGATCGGCACCTGCACCGAGCGCAGCCGGGAGATCTCCGCCAGCGCCGGCGCCGCCTCCACCAGCCGCTGCCCCCGGTCCCCGGAGCGCAGGAGCCGCACCAGCTGCAGCGGGGGCACGGCGAGCACCAGCTCGTCGAAGTCGGAGTCATCCCAGCTCTCGCCGGTCGGCACCCAGTTGGTCTTGGCGGCGTCCAGCCGGGAGCGCCGCAGGGTGATCTCGCGAATGCGTCCGCCCGCGCAGGAGACGCCGACGACCTGCGTGGTGCGACGGATCTCGACGCCGCGCTCCTCCAGGGCGCGGGTCAGCGGCGCGATGACCTCGCGCTGGGCCGACCCGCGGGGCAGCCAGAAGGCGGGAGTCGGATCGGCCATGGCGAACGACAGGTACTGGCGAAAGTCGTCGGCGGCGGTCAGGTAGCTGGGGATGCCCCACACCCGGGTGATGAACGTGTCGTAGGCGGCGGCGGCGCGCTTGGTCATGTACGGCCGCGAGTTGAGAAAGGCGCTGACGCTGACATCGCTCAGGCGCATGGTGCGCACGAGCCGCTCGGCCAGAAGGTCGAGGCTGGCGTAGCCGAACACGTACATATCGGCGGGCGGTCCCACCCCGGAGAACGTGTTCTCCAGCGCATGCCACGGCGAGTACATGTCGGTCACGCCGGTGAAGTGCGGAAAGTCGCCGCGGGCCAGCTGCTTGTAGCCGTCAAACGGCGCAAAGCGCGCCTCCCGGGGCTGGCCGGTGACGTCGGCGTGCAACCGCCAGAAGTTGCGGTACCAGTTGCAGTACATGTGCGGGTAGACGTCGAGCTCGGCGTCGCCGTGACCGCGGCGTGAGCCGAGATCGCCGCCGAGCACCCGCTTCTGCTCGTACACCCGCACGCGGCACCCGCGCTCGGCGAGGCGAAGCGCCGCGGTGAGGCCGGCGATCCCTCCGCCGGCGATCGTGATGCGCAGCGGCGGGGGCATCAGCGGTACGCCCGGTGGGTTCGCTGACAGCGGGACATCAGGCCGTCGGCTCCGGGGTCAGGAGCCGGCGCGCGCGGACGACGTCGGGCAGCTCCGAGCTCTCACCAAACCAGGCACACAGCTCGGCCACCCGGTCAAGCGCCACCGGCGACTCACCGCACCGGCTCTGATGGGCGGCCAGGCGCATCGCGGCCCGCAGCTCCAGCAGCCGGGCGTTCTGTCGCCGGGCGGCGGCGACCGCCCGCTCGTAGGCGGCGGCGGCCAGCTCCGGCTCCGGGTCTTCCCCCGCCATCAACACGCGCCCCTTCAGCCGGTACAGCTCGGACTCGGCCAGCCCCTCGCCGGTGGTCTCGATGTGGTGCGCGCCGGTGGTCAGCGCCGCCAGCGCCCCCGCCCGGTCGCCGGCGGCCAGACGGAGGTTCGCCAGGTACATGTAGAAGTGAGGCAGCCCCAGCCGCGAGCCGGAGCGCAGGTACCTGTCGAGGTTCTCCTCCAGGCTGGCGATGCCCTCGTCGAGATGTCCGGCGCGGCCCTGCTCCCAGGCCGCGATCACCGACGACAGCGCGCGCCAGTACTCGATGTTGGAGTCAGAGCTGACCGCCAGGGTCTTGGCCGTCCACCGCGCCACCTCGTCGGTCTCACCCCGGCTGAGGTGCAGGATGCTGCGCATCCCCCACGCCTGGGCGCGGGTCACCGGACCGCCCACCCGTTCGGCGAGCTCCAGGCTGCGGTCGCTGCGGTCGCGCGACTCCGCTCCCCACCCCAGGTTCCAGAGGACGACGGCGCCGTAGGCCAGCGCCATCACGCCCGTGTCCCCCTGCGCCTCGTAGATGAGATCTCCATGATCCGGGCGCTGGTAGCGGGCAAACGCCTCCTCCAGGTGCTCGCGGGCCACATCGAAGGTGCCCAGGTACATGTGGACCATGCCGCAGTACAGATGGCCCTCGGCCAGCAGGACCGGATCGTCCGCCCGGCGGCCCAGGCCGAGCATCTCGTCGGCCAGCTCCGATGCGGTGGCGTACTCCCCCCGCAGGAGGCGCAGCAGCCACTGCCCGCGGATGACCGGCACCAACCGCTCCTGGTCGCCGGCGCGCTCGCAGCCGAGCCGCGCCTTGGCGTAGGCCTCCTCCACCCCCTCGGCGGCATAGCCGTGGGCCGCCTGCAGGGAGGCGCCCAGGTGGGTGAGGAAATCGATGCGCTCGGAGTCGTCACCGGGGTCGGTGCCGATGGCGTCCAGCGCCTCCAGGCCGCGGCGGAAGTGATGCGAGGCCTCGCGGAACGCGGCGCGCTCCAGGGCCCGGGTCCCGGCCGCGTACCAGTAGGCGACCGCCTTGGCCGGCTCGGCGGCGCACGTCCAGTGATGGGCGACGAGCTCCGGCTCGCGCTCGGCCACTGTGACCGTGCCGGCGACGAGGCTGCGCGCCACCCGCCCGTGCAGCGCCTGACGGTGGCGGCGCAGGATGCGATCGTAGGCCGCCTCCTGCACGAGCGCGTGGGTGAACTCGCAGCGCCCGGCGTCCCCGTCCACCGGCCGCAGCACGTCGTGGGCGACGAGCGCCAGCAGCGCCGGCTCCAGCTCCTCCCGTCCGCGGCGCCACAGCGTCGCCAGCAGCTCAAGATCGAACTCGCGGCCGAGCACCGCCGCGATGTCGATCAGGTCGCCGAGGTCCGGCAGCCGGTCCAGCCGCTCGGTCAGCAGCCCCTGCAGCGTCGACGGCACCCCGGCGCGGGCGGGATCCCGCCGTCCCGCCTCGGTGCGGCCGCTGCGCTCCAGCATCTTCAGGGTCTCCTCAACGAACAGCGGAACGCCGTCGGCGGTGGCATCGACCCACTCCAGCACCGCCGGGTCAAGCGCTTTGGGGCTGGCCCAAGTGGCCAGGGCACGGACCCCCTCGGAGGTGAGCGGACCGAGCTGGATCTCCTCCAATGACCGGGTCCGGGTCCAGCGCGGAGTGAACCCGGGGCGGAAGGTGAGGACGGCCATCACCGGCAGCCGCGTGGGGTTGGCGATCATCCGATCAAGCAGCTCGACGGTGGTGGGGTCGGCCCAATGGAGGTCCTCGACGACGAGCAGGAGCGGGTGGCGAGCGGGCGCGGCCACGAGCAGCGCCTCCAGGACGTTGAGCAGCGCCGTCCGGGCGTCGCGGGCGGAGACGTCGAGCGGAGGCGCCACACCGCGAGCCCGTACCGAGAGCAGGTTGGCCAGCAGCGGCGCCGCCTCGTCCGGATCGAGCCCCGCCTCCTCCGTCGCCCGGCGCAGCGCGCTGAGCTGCTCCTGGGGCGAATCGGCCTCGTCGAGCGCGAGCAGACGCTGGAGGTAGCGGATGACGGGGTACAGCATCGTCGTTCCGTGGTGGGGAGAGCACTGCCACACCTCCTCGGCGCCCGCCTGGGGTCCCAGACGCGTCACCAGCTCCCGGACGATCCGGCTCTTGCCGATCCCGGCCTCGCCGATGAGGTGCACGGTCGCGCCCTCGCCGCGCTTGACCTGTTCCCAGACGCGGGCGATCTGGTCAAGCTCGTGATCGCGCCCCACCAGCGGCGTCAGCCGCCGGGCGCCGGCCACCTCGAGGCGGTCGACGGCGTCGGTGGGCCGCACCACCCGGTGGACGAGCACCGGCCGCGACACGCCCTTGAGCAGCTTCTCACCGAGCGACTCGGTCTCAAAGTAGCCCTCGATCAGTCCGAAGGTGGCGTCGCTGATCACAACCGTGCCCGGGGCCGCGATCGACTCCAGCCGCTGGGCGATGTGGGGCGTCTCGCCGACGATCGCCAGCGGCTCGCGCGTGACTCCGGCGCCCATCTCGCCCGCGACGACCATGCCGGAGTGGATGCCGATCCGCACCCGGAGCTCCTCGTCGTACAGATCCCGCAGCTCGGTGTTGAGCGCCGCCAGTTCGTCGAGGATGCCGAGGCCGGCGTGGATGGCGCGCTGGGCGCCGTCCTCGAGTGCCCGCGGGTAACCGAAGTAGGTGATCAGCCCATCCCCGGCGTACTGGGCCGTGAACCCGCCGAAGCGCTCGATCGCCCGGGCGCAGGCGTGCTGGTAGGCGCTGAGGACCTCCCGGAAGTCCTCCGGGTCAAGCCGCCCGGCCAGCGGCGTCGACTCGACCATGTCGCAGAACATGACGGTCATGTGGCGCCGGTGGGCGACGGTGGGGCGCGGCGGCGCCGCCGGTGCCAGGGAGGAGATCAGTGTCTCCGTCGCCTCCTGGAGCGCGCCTCCGCACCCTCCGCAGAATCGCATGCCGGCCGGGTTCTCCAGGCCGCAGTGGGCGCATCTCATCCTGCTCGCCGACCCCACCAGCAGATGCCATCCACGCTGCAAGCGTAGATGAAAACCGGCCGCTGCGGGGGACGCGCGCCGGCCGATCGGCCCCGCCCCCCAGCCGGGCATCCGGCGGCTTCGCCGGCCGTCCCGGGATCTGCGAAGGTTTCATCACGGACACGCCCGCCCCGCCCCCCACCGCCACCGGCGCTGAGCTTGACCTCGGCCGGCTCCCGGAGCCGAGCGCCGACCGCCCGGTCTTCCCGCCGGCCGGGCTCACCCCTGGCACCTTCGCCGAGCTCCTGGAGCCTGAGGAGTGGTCGCGGCTTGAGCAACTTGGGCATCTCGTCCACTTCCCCCCGGGGGCGGTGCTCATGCACGAGCGCGACGCCAGCGACCTGGTGATGATCCTGCTCCAGGGGCATGTGAAGACAACGCTGGTCGGAGAGTCCGGGCGCGAGGCGCTGCTCAGCATCCGGGACCCCGGGGACATCCTCGGCGAGCTCTCCGCCGTCGACGGCGAGCCGCGGGTGGCCAGCGTCACCGCCATCGACGCGGTCACGGCGGTGGTGATCCCGGCCGCCGTTTTTCGCCGACATCTCGAGACGACCCCCCGGGTGGCCGTCGTGGTGCTCGCCGTCGTCACCCGCCGGTTCCGCGAGGCGACCGTGGCGCGCTCGCAGTTCGGCCACTCGGACACGATTGGACGGCTGTCCGCGCGCCTCGTCGAACTCGCCGAGCGCTACGGGACGCCGACGGACGGAGGCGATGACGTGCTCATCACCCTCGCGCTCTCCCAGGAGGAGCTCGGCGCCTGGACGGGAGCCTCGCGGGCCGGACTGGCCAGCGCCCTGCGGACCCTTCGCGAGCTGGGGTGGATCGAGACGCGCCGGCGCCGGATTCTGGTGCGAGACCTCGCGGCTCTGCGGGACCGCGCCGCCTGACGCCATCGCCGGCGGACGGCAATGTCCAGAACTGGATGTTGCGATGTCCAGAATCAGGTGGTGCCCGCCCACCAGCTTGGGCAGCCTCTGTGACATCTGATCAACTTCTGCCGATCAAATCGTCCAAGCTGACCGTTTGACGGCCGGTGTCCGTGGGGGACCGGGACGTCCCAAGACCGAGCCGAAGGGGGCCCGTCGGCTCATTGCCACTGCCGCTTGGGGGGCCGGCGTCGCTCGCCTGCGAGCGGCGCCGCCAGCGGCCAGCCTCAGTCACGGCCCGGATCCTCACGCAGCAGCGCCGAGACCCGCTGGCGGGTGACGCCGAACAGCCGGGCGATCTGGTCCATCGTCATCCCCTCCCCGTGCAAAGCCCGCGCCTCCGCCCGGCGCACCCGGGAACCGTAGACCTGAAGGTGCTGCGCGCTCTCGGTCAGCAGCCCCACGATCAGCGGGGTCCGCTCCTGGGAGACGAGCTCACGGATCCCGTTGCCGGCGCGCTGTGCCCTCTCGACCTCGGCGATGCGCGCCTTCATGGCCTGGGCCCGCTCGATGTTCTCGTCCAGCGCGCGATCGAGGTCGCGAAGCGCCTGCAGGAATGCCTCCGTGTGCGCCCGCCTGCCGGGGCCGTGTCCGTCGGCCGTCGGCCCGGCCCCGCCCCTGACTTCGCCGATCCCCGCGGCGCCGTTATTCTCAACCGTCACCTGCAACCCCTGATTTCGGCAATAGCTATTACGGCAACCCCTGTTGCGGCATCCTACAAGCGAGTCCCTGCTAGTGGGGATTTTCGTGCCGGCTCGGCGGGATTGATGGCACGCCGGCCGACGCGCGCCGCTGCCACCACGGCCGGCCAGCGCAGGGGCGATGGGTGATGGCGCCCCGGGAGATCGAGCTGCCCCGGGATCGGACGTGCGCGGTCCGGGCGCGCCGCTGGCTGGAGGCGACCGCGGGCTCTCACGTGCCCAGCGAGGCGCTTGACGACGCCAAGCTGGTGGCCACCGAGCTCGTTGAGAACGCCCTCATCCACGGCGCGGGCAAGATCTGGCTTCGCCTCGACATCGCCGGCGACCGGCTCCGGCTCGAGGTGACCGACGAGGGTCAGGGCGCGGCGATCAAGATCCGCGAGCAGGGTCCGGAACTCGGAGGATGGGGGCTGGTCCTCGTCGACCGGCTGGCCACGCGCTGGGGCGCCTTCGAGGGCACGACCCACGTGTGGGCCGAGCTGCCGGCCGGCCCCAGACCGCGCTGATCTGCCGCCTACGCGTTGACGGCGTCGGAGGCGGCGAGCCGCTCCAGCACCTCGGCCGGATCACAGCCGTGGGCGCGCAGGGTCCAGTCGAACTCGGCCCCGTACACGGCCATGGCGCCGCGCAGGAGGTCGGCCGTCCCCACGGTGGCCGCACCGCGCTCGGCCGCGGCCCGCCGGGCATGGTCGCTGACCGCGTCGATGGGGTCTGAACCGGCGGCTGCGGCCTCGCGCCGGTCGGCCGGAGGCGCCCCGCCGGCATCCGGAAGCGGCGCCTCGCTGAGGCCCAGCGAGCTCAGCACCCGGCCCGCCTCCCCGTGCAGGCGGAGAACCCGCAGCCAGCGCTCAGCCTCCTCGATGGGGGAATCGGCGAACGGCAGCGCCGTCGACACCAGGCCGATGACCATCGCGGAATCGGCGCTCAGGGCCGGGGGGCGCTCCTGGGCGGCGAGGCCGGACAGATGCGCCTCCGCCTCCTCGACGGACTCAAACAACGGGAACTCAAGGCCGGTGAGCTCGATGATCGCCCGCACCGTCGGACGCGCGCCGGCGATGGCGATCCGGCTCCCGTCCTCCAGCCGCCGGCGAAAGCCGACGAGCACGCCCAGCCCGGTGGAGTCCATGTGGCGCACTCCGGAGAGGTCGACGGCGAACCGGGTGAAACCCTGAGCGAGCAGCCCCGCCAGCGCCGCCTTCAGCGTCGGCGCCGAGGCGAGATCGACCTCGCCCTGCACGAGGACGCCGCACACGCCGTTGCCGGCATCCCGGTGCTCCACCTGCACGGTCGCAGACTCAGAATCAGAGCGCTTCGGTGCGTCGGCAGGATCGATCATCGCGTTCTCCCTTTCGCAGGCCTCGGTGCGATGCGCGCACACGCGCGCGCCGTTGTTCACCATGGCATAGCAGACACGTCCCATTCGGCGGGCCGCCGCGAAGCTTGACGCCTGCCGGAAATCTGTGCAGTAAATGTTCAGGAAGCCGGGGCGAAACGACCGTCCGGGGTGCGGATTGCCATGGTCTGCAAGTGTCCGCCCGGCTTCCCCGCCTCAGTGCAGGGCGTAGCTCTGGACGTCGGCGTCAAGGGATCCCTGCGATTCGTACTGGCCGGTATGGACGTAGACGACCTTGCCCGCAGGGTTGATGAAGATCGTCGTCGGCAGGCCCTCAATCGCCGCCAGCGACGCCAACTGTCCCGACGTCGCCTGGTAGCTGGGATAGCTGACGTGGTGGTGGTTGAGGAACGGCTGGGCATTGTTGGCCGAATCGTTGGTGTCGGCGCCGACGAAGGCGACCTGACGGCCGTAGCGCAGCGAGGCCGAGGCGAACAGCGGGAACTCCTTCTGGCAGGGCGTGCACCAGGATGCCCAGGCGTTGACGACCACCGGGTACCCGCGCAGAGCGTGCAGCCGGGCCGTCAGCGCCCCCACCGATCCGAGCAGGCGGTCGGCCTGGCGGTGCAGCGCGGCGAGCGGCGCCGGCGAGTCGGCCAGCGGCGTGGGGATCGCCGAGTTGCCTGGGGCCTTGATCGCCGTGGGGTGCGACAGCGCCGCCCGGACCTGGTGGATGAGCCAGGGACGGGCCGGCCAGCCCTGGGTTGAGACGTCGTAGTACCAGAGAAAGCGCCCGGTGGAGGAGACGAGCACCAGCCACGGCAGGTCCTGAACCTCATAGCCGTCGGCGATCCTCCCGCTGCGATCGACGCCGACCGGATAGGACAGCCGGTGCGTCAGCCCTCCCAAGAATCGCGGGAGCGCGTTTGCCGACGGCTCCACGCTGGCCTCGTCAACGGCGGTCAGCGGCGGCAGCCGGCCGCCGGCCGCCGCCGATGCGTAGCCGTCGAGCCCCTGGAGCTGCTGCTTGAGGTGGGGGAAGTCCTCAGCTGCCCACGTGGCGAAGAACAGCATCAGCCGCGGACGGCCGGGACCCAACGGCACCGAGCCGCCGCCGAACCGGGGCAGCGAGGTATGGGCCGTCGGCGCAATCCCCTGGACCGCGCTGTAGGAGAGGCCTGAGCGCACCGGCGGGTGCCCGGGCAGCAGTTCGGAGGCCGCCTTGGCAAGCAATTGCCCCAACTGGGGCACGCTGGAGTAGTTCATCTGCGTCATGAACAGCCGCCGCATCCGGCCCTGCGGGTCGATGACGTACAGGGCCGGCGTGTGGTCGATGAGGCCGTGCTGGATCTCCACGCCGATGCCGTACGCACTCCAGATGCGCTTGAGCTGGGCCAGGGGGCCGGTGCCAAAACGCCACTGATACGTCATCCCGTGCGCGCGCGAATACGCGCGCACCCACTTCAGAGCAGTGGCCGACGGGTTGGCGCTCACGCCGAGCAACTGCACCTGTGACCCGGCCGCTCCCAGCAGCCGCTTGGCATCGACCATCGCCGTCGTCGTCAGGGGGCAGAGCGTCGTGCACTGCGGGTCGTTGAAGGCGAGGATGACCACCTTGCCGCGATAGGCGTGCAGCGAGAGCCGCTTGCCGAACTGGTCGGTGAGCGTGAAATCCGGAGCCGGCCGGTTCAGGGGGGTGCCCGGATCGAGGTTGGGGTTGCTGCCCAACGCCGCTCCGAGGGAGGAGGCGGGGGCCGACGAGGACGCCGACGGAGGCGCGGGACTGGTCACGATCGCGGCCACGATCACCCCCACGCCGACCAGGACCACCACGGCGAGCGGCAGCCACCGGGCGAGCGGCGAGCGGCGTTTGGTCATGGGTCCTATGTTGGCATCCCGCGATCCCGCGGCGCCGGTTGACGTCGCCGCCAGCCTCGTGATGTCTGAGGAGACGGTCGACCATTGGGAGGGATCACCTCACTCGACCACTCGCAGGGCAGAGGGAACGTCCGTCCGGCTCAGCCGCCGGATTGTGAACAGGGGAGCCAAGCCGACACTGATGATTCCAGCCAGCGCCGCGAGCCCATACGTGCCGGCTGAGATGGAGATCAGGATGCCGAGGTCGGGCATCGTGCTGCGCATGGACACGTCGATGATCCAGCGCAGGATGCCGTAGCCGGCCGCGACACCGACGATCGTTGCGGTGGTTCCGATGAGCAGCGCTTCGAGCACGTTCCCGCTGACGACGCCGCGCGGCCTGATGCCGTAGGCAAACATGGTCGCGGTTTCCCGCGTCCGCTCCTCGGCGTTGATGGTTGCGGCGTTATAGGCGATCAGTAATGCCATGACGATGGCGATCATCACGGTGATGATCAGGACCTCGGTGAACTGGGACATGGTCTGATCCACGGCGTCCGTCATCGCGGCGGCCCCCTGCACCGCAGTGACCGTGGACATCGCGAGCAATGTGCGCTTGACGTCTGCTTCGGTGTACCCGGGGGCGGGAACGACCGAGATCCGATTGACGAGCCCGGTCAGGCCCAGCGCGGGGGCCGCCGGCAGGTTCGCGTAGGCGACGAAGCGCAACGGGCTGGTGTGAATTCCCGTAACCGGAAGGGTTGTCGACACCAACCGATAGCTGCGGGGCCCCGCCGGAAGCGGGTAGCGAATGCCGAGCCGCTCGCCGATGCCGACTCCGAGATCCTCAGCGGCACGCTGTGCGATCACCAGGCCGGGACGCGCCACCGGCAGCCGGCCGGCGCGAAGCATGGGATGCCACAGCGGGCCGTTTTGCGCGCCCAGATCGAGGAACGCATCGAGGCGTCGCCCATGGGCGCTGAACGTCGCGGGGAGCCGAAGCGACGGCTGCTCAGCCCCAATGGCCCGGTCCGCGGCTATCGCCTTGAGCGTTGCCGCATCGGCGGGTTGCGGAATGGCTAGATCGACGGTCAGACGCCGCTTGGATCCGGCAAGCGCTTCGGCCCGGCTTGCGCTGAGGGTCGTGTTGAAGGAGTCGATCACGCCGGCCAGCGACAGGGTGATCGCGACCACGGCCGCGATGCCGAGGACGGTCATGGCGGTCCGGCGGGGGGTTCGCAGGACGTTGCGCAGCGGCATGTTCGCCAGGCTCCCGCCGGGCAGCCGGATCCCACGCGTCATCCACGCCAGGCCGCTGCTCTTGGCGGCGCGCACGCCGACGCTGATCGCCTCCACCGGCGTGACCGCGAGCGCTCGCCGCAACGGGATCACCGTCGCCAGCAGCGACACCGCCACGCCCAGCGCCGCACCCTGAACGAACACGCCGATCTGCATCGGTGTCTTGAGCACGGGCAACGGGAAGAAGGACTGCATCACCGAGCGCAGCCAGGCGTTGGCTGCAAACCCGGCCGGGATCCCCAGCGCGATCCCCATGATCGCGACTTGGCCTCCGAGCAGCAGGGGACGGCGCGCCAGCACCCGGGGGCTGATGCCGAGCGCCATGCCAATCCCGATCTCGCGTCGCTGCGCCTCGACCGTTCGGCTGATCAGGTTGAAGGCGGCGAGCGCCGCAGCTCCCAGTAGCAGCCCAGCAAAGATGTCCATCATCTGCTGGTCGCCCTCGGCGTCCTTGTAGAGCAGTCGCCGAGCCGGCTCCTGGCTGCCTGTCGTGAACGTGAACCCCGTGCGGGGCAGCGCCGCCCGCAGCGAGCGGTCAAGCTCGGATTGCACCTCGCTGAGGTTCCGGGGACCGGGCCTGACGCGCAGGACCAGCTCATTCACCCGGCCGCGCTCACCGCTCACCCGCTGGGCGGTGCGAAGGGAAGCGAACAGGACCGCGAAGTTCGCCTCCGCCCCGAAGTCCGCCCCCGGAGCTGTCACGATGAAGTACTCCGGAGCGAGCGCCTGACCGACGTAGCGCACCGTCGTCCCGCCCGTGAGGCGCAGGTCGCCCGCCGCGGGCAGCGCGTAGTGCTTCGCGAAGTTGCGCTCCAATTCGACCGCCAGCCGCCCGTTATCGGCCGGCCGCAGAGGCCGGCCTCGCATGGGTGCCAACGCGTCGACGCTTGCCGGGAGCGGCATCCCCACGATCCGGCCCGGAACGATGATGCTCCGGCGTCCGAACGAGGCATCGACCTGCGTCGGGACGACGAGTCGCTCCTCGGCCGCGGTGACCACGCCGCGGTCCGGAATGCTCGACAGCGCTGCGCGCAGCCGGCCGGCGTTCGTGTAGCTGCCGGCGGCGAGCGAGACCCGCAGATCGTGCGAGCGCAGGGCGGCAAAGCTCGCGTCAGCCGACGCCGTCCGCCACTGCGACATGCTGCTCATCGCCGAGTACATCCCCACTCCGAGCGCGAGCAGCAGGCCGATCGATGTGACCTGGAGCCAGCGGCGGCGCATGTCCCGCAGCGCCCACCGGACCCACAGGCGGAATCGCTGCGGGCGGCTCATCGCTCACCACCGCAGATCGGCGATCTCAACCTGCCCGCCCACAGGCGGACCGTCGCGCACGACCCGGCCGCTTGAGAGCTCGATCACCCGGTCCGCGACGCGGGCGATCTCCCGGTTGTGAGTGACAACCAGCACCGCCCGGCCGGTATGAGCCTGCGCGTGGAGCAGCTCAAGGATCTGAATCCCGGTACCAAAGTCAAGCTCGCCCGTCGGCTCGTCGGCGAGCAGGATGGGGTTGCCGCTCGCCAGCGCCCGTGCGATCGAAACGCGTTGCTGCTCGCCACCGGATAACTCATGCGGGAAGTGGGCGGCGCGCGCCGAGAGCCCCACCCGATCGAGCATCTCACGCGCAACGTCACGCACGGCATGCCGGCCGGCCGCGTCGGCTCCGAACTCCACATTCTCCAGTGCCGTCAGTGCCGGAAACAGGTTGAAGGTCTGAAACACGAAACTCACGCCGTGGCGTCGAAACGCGAACAGCTCCTTGCGTGAAGCGTGGCTGATGTCCCGGCCCGCGACGACAACCTGCCCGTCGCTTGGCGAATCAAGCGCCCCGATGATGTTCAGCAGCGTCGTCTTGCCGCTACCAGAAGGACCCAGCACCACGACCAGATCCTCGGCCGCCACGCGCAACGACACATCGGCGAGTGCGACCACCTCGCTGGAGCCGACCATGTAGCGCCGGCCCACGCCGGACAGCTCCACCAGCGCGCCGGACGGCGATGCGGCCGCGGGCTGCGCGGCGGGGTGGGGTCGAAGGACCGCCATGCCGCCCACCGTATGCTCGCGCGCTCAGCCCTCCAGCCGCATCCTGATGCAGAGCAGATCCGTGACCTTTACGGCCGGCAGCCGATCGTCCACCAGCCGCAAGCAGGGCGCGAGCCATCGCCCAATGGGTAGGCGCGCGCTCGGTACTTCCAAGAAACGACTCCGCAGGCGTGTCCGGATGCGCTGCCCAGGCAGGAGAGCACCATGAAGACGAGACGTCGGTGGCGTCTGCAATCGAACGTCAAGAAGGTGATGGTGATGGAAGCCTCCTTCATTCCGACCGCAGGACCGTATCCACTGCGTGTCGAAGGTCATCTTGAGCAGCCGTCGCGCTGGCTGTGGCTGGTGAAGTGGCTGCTCGTGATCCCCCACTACGTCGTTCTGGCATTCCTGTGGATGGCGTTCCTGGTGAGCGCCGTGATCTCGTTCTTCGCGGTCGTGTTCACAGGCCGCTATCCGCGGGCGCTGTTCGACTTCAACGTCGGCGTATTGCGCTGGACGTGGCGGGTCGCGTTCTATGCGTTCGCAGCCAACGGCACGGATCGATATCCCCCGTTCACGCTGGCTGTTGCACCGGATTACCCAGCCAATCTTGAGGTTGCCTATCCGGAGCATCAACGCAAAGGGCTGCCGGTGATCGGCTGGTGGCTGGCCGGGATCCCGCTGTACGTGGTGGCGAATGCATTCACCGGCACGAGTGTTGTCGGTGTGCTCGTCCTTGCCGCCGTGCTCGTGCTGCTGGTTCGCGGCGAATACCCACGGTCGTTCTTCGATTTCATCCTTGGGCTGAACCGGTGGGCGCTTCGAGTTGCCGCCTTCGCGGCCGTGATGACGCCGGAGTACCCGCCGCTGCGCATCGATATGGGAGAGGATGAGCCCGCGGCGTGAGGCCCACGGCCAATCGGCGACCGACTCCTGTGGACGGCCCGCAGACAGCGGGCCGTCTTGCTGCTGCCTCTGAGGCGCTCCTGCTCCCGGAACCGTGCTCCTCCTGCCGGAGCGTCGTGTCGCTGGCCGGCGGCAGCCACACCTGACAACGGCCCGTAACCCCAAAATCAGGAGTGGCGTTTGACCTCCACTGGCCGGCTCACGTGACGCGTGACTGCTAATGCCGCGATTGTCGGTCGCCGATAGAAGGAGGCGATGCGGACACGGTGGTTTACCGATCAGGACCGGCGGCAGATCTGGTGGCCGTCCATTGCCGCTGCGGGCCTGCCGTTTGGGTTGTTGTGGCTCGCCCCCTCGCGTTGGAATCCGGTGTATTTGGCCGTGGCCGCGGCCTTGACGGCGCTGGTGGCCGCGATCGCCCTGGGCTCACGCCGGGGAGACAGGTCAGGTCAGACCCCGGCGGTCATCGCGTTCACCTACCTGGCCGCGATGGTCGCGCTGCGACTGAGCGGCGGCAACTCCGGGGTGGCTCCGGTGGCGCTGCTGCCGGTGTTCTGGTTGTCGCTGTACGGAACGCGCCGGCAGCTGTGGTTGTTGCTGGTTGTGGCGGCACTGATCCTGTTCATCCCGCTGGCGCTGGATAGTCCCGGCGCGGCACCGGCGGGGGGCTGGCGAGCCGCCATCTTGTTGGTGGTGGTTGGGGGCATCATCGGCACCACGCTCCAGTCGCTCGTAGCCCGGATTCGAGAACAGGACAGTGAGCGGGAGCGCCTTGTCGCGCGCCTCGCCGATCTGGCCCACACCGACCCGCTGACGGGTCTCGCGAACCGGCGGGCGTGGCAGGGCGAACTGGACCGGGCGCTGACGCGGGCGCAACGCTCCGGCGAAGACCTGACCGTCGCCATGGCCGATATCGATCGCTTCAAGGCCGTCAACGATTCCCATGGCCACGCGGAGGGCGACCGCTTGCTGACCGAGGTCGCTCATAACTGGTCAGGGGCCCTGCGGCCCGGCGATCTCATCGCGCGGGTCGGCGGCGACGAGTTTGCCGTGCTGCTGGCGGCCTGTAGTGAAACCGACGCCGAAGGCGCGCTGACCCGCCTGCGAGCCGGCA
>DASSZQ010000085.1:0-2321 GCA_035702755.1 Solirubrobacteraceae bacterium
GCGGTGCTCGTCGCCGCCGGCTGCAGCAGCTCAAGTAGTTCCAGCAGCAGCTCCGCGCCCGCCGGGGCGTCGTCGAGCGCGTCGTCGAGCGCGCCGGCGTCCGGCTCAGGCGCGGCGTCGATCTCGGTGAGCGACCTGAACAACTCCTTCTCGGCGATGTCGCAGCTGAAGTCGGTGGCGGCGGCGGGCAAGGGGAACATCACGGTGATCCTGCCCGACACCGTGTCCTCCACCCGGTACGTGGAGTTCGACGCGCCGTACCTGAAGCAGGCGTTCGCCACGGCCGGGCTGCCGAGCTCGGACTTCACGGTGGAGAACGCGCTGGGCAGCGACGCGACCCAGTTCTCCATGGCCCAGTCGGCGATCACCAAGGGCGCGTCGGTGCTGGTCGTCGACCCGCTCGACTCCGGCGTGGGGGCGCACATCGAGTCCTACGCCAAGCAGCACGGCGTGGCGGTCATCGACTACGACCGGCTCACCCTGGGCGGCACCCGCTCCTACTACGTCTCGTTCAACAACGTCAAGGTCGGCCAGGTCATGGGCCAGGGCCTGGTGTCGTGCATCGCCGCCTGGGGGGTGAAGAACCCCAACGTCATCGTGATGCGGGGCGCCCCCACCGACAACAACGCCACCCTGTTCGCCCAGGGCTACGACGGCGTGATGGCCCCGTACTTCTCCTCCGGCAAGTGGAAGGACGTGTCCAACCCGGCCGGGACCTGGACCCCGTCGGTGGCCCTGTCGGAGTTCCAGCAGCAGTACACCGCCCACAAGAACATCAACGCCGCCCTCATCCCCAACGACGAGAACGGCGCCCCGATCATCCACTACCTGCAAGGCCAGGGCGTCAAGCCCAGGACCTTCCCGACCACCGGGCAGGACGCCACCCTCACCGGCCTGCAGAACATCCTGGCCGGCTACCAGTGCGGCACCGTCTACAAGCCGATCTACGAAGAGGCCCAGGCCGCCGCCGCGCTCGCCCTGTACGTCCGGGCCGGCCAGACCCCGCCCTCCTCCCTGGTCAACGGCACCACCCAGGACACCACCGCCAAGGTCGCCGTCCCCTCGGTCCTGCTCAGCCCCGAATGGGTCACCCCGTCCAACATGAACTCCACCATCATCGCGGACAAGTTCGTCCCGGCCGCCCAGCTGTGCGCCGGCTCCTACGCCAGCGCCTGCAAGGCCGCCGGCATCTCCGGGTAACAAAAGAAGCACACCGTCGTCCGGGGTGCGGGCCAACCCAGCGCCCGCGCCCCGGACGGGGTCCTTATGCAGGATGTGACCGTGAACGACGCTGAGCCGCTGCTGCGGCTGCGCGGCATCGGGAAGAACTTCGGTCCCGTGTACGCGCTGACCGACATCAACCTCGACATCCCCGCCGGCCAGGTCACCGCCCTGGTCGGCGACAACGGCGCGGGCAAGTCCACGCTGATCAAGACGATCTCCGGGATCTGGGAGCCGTCGCACGGCGAGATCGTCTGGCAGGGCAGGCCCGTGCACTTCCGCTCCCCCAAGGACGCGACCAACGCGGGGATCGCCACCGTCTACCAGGACCTCGCGCTCGCCGACAACCTCGACATCGTGCAGAACATGATGCTCGGGCACGAACTGCTGCGGACCGGGCTGCTCGACGAGATCACGATGGAGCAGACAGCGAAGAAGACCCTGTCCGACCTGCGGGTCACCACGGTCCGCAACATCCGCCAGCCGGTCGGCTCACTGTCCGGCGGCCAGCGGCAGGCGGTCGCGGTGGCCAAGGCTGTTATGCTCGACGCCAAGCTCGTCATCATGGACGAGCCGACCGCGGCGCTGGGCGTCTCGCAGACCGCGCTCGTTCTGGACATCATCGAGCAGCTCGCCAGCCGGGGGATCGCCGTGCTGGTAATCTCGCACAACCTGACCGACGTGTTCCGCGTCGCCGACCGGATCGCCGTCCTCTACCTCGGCCGCATGGTGTCGAGCGGGCCTGTGTCCGAGTACGACACCAACTCCACCGTCCACTGGATGACCACGGGAACGGCACCGAACTCGCACGCCGCTACCTCGCAGAGCTTGGAGGGCTGAGCCGTGACGTCCGTGAACCAGGAACCGACGCCGACCGAGACTGACATCATCACGGCGCCGGACGCGTCGGCTGAACTGCTGGCCAAGTCTCTCGGCGACTACGTGCGGATCGTGGGCCAGCGCATCCGCTCCGGCGAGAGCGGCGCCCTGCCCGTCATCGCCGGCCTGATCGTCATCGTGATCATCTTCCAGGTCAAGAACTCGCTGTTCCTGTCGGCGGGCAACCTGGTCAACCTCATGGCCCAGTCGGCGTTCATCAT
>DASSZQ010000293.1:0-2775 GCA_035702755.1 Solirubrobacteraceae bacterium
TACACGTTCGGCAACTCGCTGCGCCGCGTGCTGCTCTCCTCCCTGGCCGGCGCGGCGGTGACGAGCGTCCGGATCGAAGGCGTCGCACATGAGTTCTCGACGATCCGCGGCGTCAAGGAGGACGTCACCGACATCGTCCTCAACCTCAAGGGCATCGTCTGCCGCATGCATAGTGACGCCACGGAAATTGAGGCGCCGCTGGTCGTCACCGGCCCGGGTGAGATCACCGCCAAGGACATCGACCTGCCGTCCGGCGTCGAGATCCTCAACCCGGACGCGCACATCGCCACGCTGGAGAAGAAGACCAAGCTTGAGGTCTACCTGACGATCGGCCGCGGACGCGGCTACCGCCCGGCGGAGGAGAACAAGTCCGCCGACCAGCCGATCGGCGTCATCCCCATCGACTCCATCTTCTCGCCGGTGCGTCGCGTCGCCTACAACGTCGAGCAGGCGCGCGTCGGGCAGAAGACCGACTTCGACAAGCTGACCCTGGACATCGAGACCGACGGCTCGATCGACCCGCACGCCGCGCTGCGTGAGGCCGCCGAGATCCTCATCTCCCAGCTGGCCATCTTCACCGACGCCGACCGCGTCGTTGAGCTGCGCGACGTCGGCGCCCCGGGCGCCCTGGATCAGGGCCTCGTCGGCGGCGGCCAGGTCGGCGCCGGCCAGCGCCCGCCGAACGCGATGGACGACATCCTCATCGAGGAGCTCGAGCTCGGCGTCCGGTCCTACAACTGCCTCAAGCGCGCCGGGATCCAGACCGTCGGCGACCTCGTCTCCAAGACCGAGGGCGAGCTCAACGCCATCCCCAACTTCGGCAAGAAGTCGATCGACGAGGTGATCGAGACCCTGCACGCGCGCGGGCTCGATCTCCGTCACGACTAGAATCCCTGAGCCATGCGCCACCAGCGTCAGCGATACCAGCTCAGCCGCAGCGCCTCGCACCGCAAGTCGCTGCTGATGAACCTCTCCAAAGAGGTGATTGAGCACGAGCGCATTCAGACGACCGAGGCCAAGGCCAAGGCCGTCAAGCCGGAGGTTGAGAAGCTGATCACGCTCGCCAAGCGGGGTGACCTGCACGCCCGCCGCCAGGCGCTGTCGGCGCTCGGCCAGGACAAGTTCACCGTCTACAAGCTGTTTGAGGAGATCGCGCCGCGCTACACCGAGCGGCCGGGCGGCTACACGCGGATCCTCAAGCTGGGGCCGCGGCGGTCCGACGCGACCGAGATGGTCCTGTTGGAGTTGGTATAGGCCCGTCCGGGCTGTGCCGACTTCACGGCTGACGATCGAATACGACGGGACCGACTTCTCCGGCTGGGCCAAGCAGCCGGGGCTGCGCACCGTCCAGGCTGAGCTGGAGCGGGCGCTGGGGATCGTCCTGCGCCGCGACGAGGTGGCGCTGACCGTCGCCGGGCGCACCGACGCCGGTGTCCACGCCCGGGCGCAGGTGGCCAGCTACGCCGGCGAGCCGGCGCGCAGCGACGCGCTCAACGCGCTGCTGCCCTATGACGTCGCCGTGCTGGAGTGCGGCGCCGCCGAGCCCGGGTTTGACGCGCGCCGGGACGCGACGAGCCGCGCCTACGCCTACCGCATCCTCACCCGCCGCGCCCGCAGCCCCCACCAGCGCCGCCTGGCGCTGCACTGGCCCCACCGGCTGGATCCGGGCCCCATGCAGCAGTGCGCCGAGCTTCTGCCCGGCACCCACGACTTCACCGCCTTCACCCCCACCGAGACCGACCACGTCCGCTTCTCCCGCCGCGTGACGGCGGCGGGATGGCAGCAGAGCGCCCCGGACGTGTGGGAGTTCGTCATCGAGGCCGACGCGTTCATGCGCAACATGATCCGGGTGCTGGTGGGGACGATGCTGGAGGTGGGCGGCGGACGGCGCAGCGTGGCCGAGTTCGCCGCACTGCTGGCCGGGCAGCCCCGGGCGGCGGCTGGTGCGACCGCCCCGCCCCATGGTCTGCACTTCCTCGGCGCCGGGTATGACGGGCGCCCGGTTATTAGCTGAAAACCGGGCAGGAATCCGCGTCCCGTGGACGAATGTTTGATGTTGCTTTTGCTACCAAAACCGTACTATTTCTCTCGCATGAGGGGCGCAGGGCATGTGGGGGTGGCCGCGGCCTGAGAGGTGATCATCAGTCACCTCTCGGGCCGCGGCAGGATGTCGCTACCGCCTGAGCACGGCATAGCATTGGATCTGCGGATGCGCGTGCTTCTCACCAATGACGACGGGATCGAGGCCGAAGGGCTGCAGACGCTGCGCCGCGCGCTGCGGGCGCTGCCCTCGGTGCAGCTGGCCGTCATCGCGCCGGACGGCAACCGCTCGGCCATGGCCCGCTCGATCACGACGCGCCGGCCCCTGTGGGTGCAGGAGGTCGACTTCGAGGACGGCAGCGTCGGCTACGCCACCGACGGGACGCCGGTCGACTGCGTGCGCCTGGCCAACCTGGGGCTGGTGGAGGGGTTTGAGGCCGAGCTTGTCGTCTCCGGCATCAACCACGGGTCAAACCTCGGCGACGACATCACGTATTCCGGCACGGTGGCGGCCGCGCTGGAGGCGATCGTCCTCGGCCTGCCCGGGATCGCGGTCTCCCAGCAGTCGGTCTCCCGGGAGCTGGACTTCCGCGCCGGCTCCGGCTTTGACTTTGAGGTGGCGGCGGCGTTCACGGCGCGGCTGGTGGCCGAACTGGCGGACGTGCCGCTGCCGGACGGGACGCTGCTGAACATCAACGTGCCCGGCGCCCATCCGGACGGCGTCGAGGTGGCGCG
>DASSZQ010000317.1:0-8761 GCA_035702755.1 Solirubrobacteraceae bacterium
GGCGGGTCCGAGGGCCGCTCGCCGAGGTCCTCGCCACCCGCGGGTCCCTGGGGAGGGTCCGGGACGCCAGAATTTGGCCCTGCGGCCAATGCGCAACCGCCACGCCGTCCGGGATCCTCAGGCCATGGCTCATTCCGATCCCGCTAACCGGCTTCTTCTCATCGCTGACGATCGCGGTCGGCCGGCGACCGCCGCTTCACCGCCCGTCCGGCGCTTCCGGCTCGCCCGTGTTTGCGCACCGGTGTCACCGACCGGCGCACCGGCCGGCGCCACGACATCCCGGCCCTGACATCGGCGCGTCGCGGTTCGACCCCGAGCGGTCGCCGCGCTACGCTTTAAGCGTGCCGACACACCAAATCGAACGCCACCGGTCGCGCCCGCCCATCCTTCGCCGGGCGCTCGCCGGCGTGGTCCTGATCGCCGTCGCCGCGCTGGCGATTCACCTCATCATCGGCATGGTGATGGCGGTCTTCTGGACTGTCGTCGTGATCGCCGCCGTCGTGGCCGTCCTCTGGGCGCTCAAGACACTCGTCTGGTAGGCGCCGACGTGCAGGGAATGGGCCTGCTCGTGATCCTGTTCTGCTTCGGCATGGCCGGGGGGATTGTGGGGCGGATCAAGGGCAGCTCGTTCTTCATCTGGTTTCTGATCTCGTTCTGCATCCCGTTCCTCGGCCTCCTGTGCGCCGTCCTGTACCGGTGGGAGGACCGGGAGTTGCGCCGCCAGTGCCCTCGCTGTCGCAAGGTGGTCAAGCTCTACGACGCCGTGTGCATGACCTGCGGACAGGAGCTGGAGTTCCCGGAGTCGGCGATCGCCTCAGAGGCGTCGATGCGACGCCAGGCGCTGGGGCGCTGATCTACCCCAGGCCGCTGCGGTCAGCCGGCGAGCTGGCCGATGGAGGCCATGCCAGCAACCTCCGGCATCCCCGGAACGCTCGCGAGGGCGCGATCGAGCAGACCATGAACCTCGTGCTGTGCCCAGCCTGGACGGAGCGTGTGATCTCGGACGGGCACCGACTCAACCACCACATGAGGCGAGGTCCCCATGCGCGCCAGCCACCCGCTCCGCACGAGTTCATCGTGGAGCGGCTCATAGGCAGAGAACAGCCACAGCACCCGGCATCCTGCCTCAGCGAGACGGATCAAGTCGGCGTGCAGCGAGCGCGCCGCCGCGTCCTCGTCTTGACGCCAGCGCCGCCCGACGAGGCGCATGGGCGACGCGGTGAGCCAGCGGATGAGCTCGCGCAGCCGGCGTCCCCGCGCGAGGCGGCGGATCCGGGAGAGCGATGGGCGCTGGGTGAGAAGCGCGCGCATGTCCCGCTCGGCTCCCAGGTCCGGACGCCAGACGAGCACGCGCGGGTTGATGAGCAACAGACCAGCGACGCGATCGTCGCGGCGGGCGGCATGCAACGACCAGTTGGCGCCGGAGCACAGTCCCCCCAGGACGAAGCGCCGCGCCACCCCGCGCCGCTGGAGAAAGTCCATGGCGGAGATCACCTGCGAGACGAAATACGGCGAGTACAAGGGGGCGTCGTCCGCGTACGGTGTCTCGTCGCCATCGGAATCGCCGAGGGCCTCGGCGTCGAGTCGAAGGGTTGCCACCCCAGCGGCCGCCCAGCGCCGGGCGGCCTCGACCCACATGCGGTTGGGACCGATCCGGCGGACGGCGCCGGGATTGAGCAGGATGACCGCCGGGCCGTCGGCGCGGTCGCCCACCGGCTCGCTGAGAATGCCCGTCAGCCGGCCCCGCGGGTGGGCGATCGTCACCGGCGTCTCGCGCACCGAGCGGCCCGTTGCTGCGAAACGAAGCTCGCACTCCGGCCGCCCCCGCGGCGCGGACGCCGGCACCGGGGCCGGGCCGGAGTCGGCGCGAGAGGGCAGCTCGGCCAGCCAGCGGCCCACCCGCTCGATGACTCCAAGCGGGGGGCGCGCGGTCTGGGGATGGGAGGTCATGTCGGCAAAGCCCACGCCGGGATCGGTGCTGACGACCATCCCCTCGGCGACGAGATGAGCCGACAGGGCATCATCGCTGCCCAGGCCGTCCCGGCCGAGCACCAGCGCGTGGCGTCCGGCGGCCGCCGGAAACCTGACCTCGCGGAGGTCGATCGACTCAAGCGCCGTCACACTCTCCCCGGTGAGCAGGAACCCGCCGCTCTCCAGCCCGTCGGAGGGACCCGGCGGCGGGTGCTGCACGCCGTCGTAGATCTGGGCGCGCTCCAGCTGTGAGAAGGTGCGCAGCTGGCGCACCAGCGTCCTGCCCCGCGCGGGTGTCGCCCAAAACACGAGGTCATCGACGGCGGCCCCGTTGGCCGTGGCCAGACCGGCGATGAGACCGCCCATCCCCATTCCCACCGCCACCACGCGCTCCGCGCCGGCGTCCCGGCGAAGCCAGGCGGCGGTGGCCGCCACCGCCGCTCCCCAGCCCGCGATCAGGCCCGGGTCACGGGGCGACCCCCCGCTGTCACCGGTGCCGGGCAGGCTGACTCGTACAGCCGCAAATCCGGCCGCGGCCAGCTGAGTCGCCCAGAAGCGGATGCTCCGGTATGAACAGACCTCCTCCCAGCCGAACGGTGGGCAGAACAGGACCGCCGTCAGCGCGTCCGTGCGGACAGGACGATGGAGCGTGACGAAGACGGGATCCGGATCGCAGGCGAGGAAGAGGGGCTCTGGTGGTGGCGGAAGAGGCATCTGACGGCTGGGAGATGGTGCCGTGGGCGGCAGCGCCGTTGCGGCCTACCGACGGCTGTATCGGCGGGGAGCCTAGCCCCCATGATTCCCGGGGACGGCGGCGGTCCGCTGTTACACTCGATCCGCCCGCAGGCGCCCGGTCATCCTGCGGTTTTCGCCCCGCGGTACAGCCAGAGAGGAGGCCAGCGCCATGCGTGCAGTCGACGCCCTGATGGAATGTCTGAAAGCTGAAGGTGTCGACGTCGTATTCGGCCTGCCCGGCGGCGCCAACCTTCCAACGTACGACGCGTTCTATGACGCGGGCATCCGGCACATCCTGGTCCGCCATGAGGCCGGCGGCGGCCACGCTGCCGAGGGCTACGCCAAGGCGACCGGCAGGGTGGGGGTGTCGTTGGGCACCAGCGGCCCCGGAGCCACGAATCTGGTGACGCCCATCTGCGACGCGATGATGGACTCAGTGCCGGTCGTGTTCATCACGGGTCAGGTGCGGACCGAACTTTTGGGTACCGACGGCTTCCAGGAGGCGGACACGATCGGCATCACGATGCCGATCGTCAAGCACAGCTTCATGATCCAGCATCCGCTGGAGATCCCGCGCTCGATCCATGAGGCCTTCCATATCGCGCGCACCGGGCGTCCCGGACCGGTCGTCGTCGACATCCCGCAGGACCTCAGCCGGGCCGACATTCCGTACGAGCCGGTGGACGACGTTCACCTGCCGGGGTATCAGCCCACGACAGACGGCAACCAGAAGCAGATCCGTCTGGCCGCCAAGGCCCTCGCCAATTCCCGGCGGCCGGTCATCTACGCCGGCGGGGGCGTCGTGGCGGGCAACGCAGCGGCCGAGCTCACCGAGCTCGCCACCGTCGATCGCTTCCCGGTCACGTGCACGGTCATGGGGCTGGGAGCGTTCCCGGCGCCCCACGAGCAGTGGCTGGGGATGCTGGGGATGCACGGGACGCGCACCGCCAACTATGCGATGGATGAGGCCGACCTCATCATCGCCATCGGTGCCCGCTTTGACGATCGCATCACCGGCAAGCTGTCGGAGTTCGCGCCCCGGGCCAAGTTCATCCACATCGATGTCGATCCCGCCGAGATCTCGAAGAACGTCCCGGCGCACATTCCCATCGTCGGCGACGCGAAGAACATCCTGCCGCGGCTGACCACCGAATATCGCGCCCTGGGGACCGATCCGGCTCGCCTGGAGGAGTGGTGGGGCCGTATCCGCACCTGGCAGGAGCGCCATCCGCTGAGCTATGCCGACTCCGCCGATAACGAGATCAAGCCCCAGTACATGATCCAGGCGCTGTACGAGGCCACCGGGGGGGATGCGATCGTCACCAGCGACGTGGGACAGCATCAGATGTGGGCGGCGCAGTACTTCCATTTCGCCAAGCCGCGCCGATGGATCAACTCCGGCGGGCTGGGAACGATGGGGTTCGGCCTGCCCGCGGCGATGGGCGCCCAGGTGGGATGCCCGGATCAGACCGTCGTCTGCGTCGCCGGCGACGGGTCGGTGCAGATGAACATGCAGGAGCTCGCGACGTGCGCGCAGGAGAACATCCCCATCAAGGTGTTCATCATGAACAACGGCTATCTGGGGATGGTGCGCCAATGGCAGGAGCTCTTCTGGGACCGGCGCTACAGCCAGGTCGAGACCGGCAGATGGCCGGATTTCGTCAAGCTGGCCGACGCCTACGGGGCCACCGGGATGCGCTTCACCGATAAGACCACGCTCGTCTCTGACATTCGCGAGGCGCTGGCCACCGACGGTCCCGTGCTCGTCGACGTGCGGGTCACCCGGGAGGAGAACACCTACCCGATGATCGCCCCGGGCCAGGCGGCGCGGGACATGGTGGGTTGACATGGGCGAGCCAGGAACCAAGGAAGTCCTCTCTCTCGACCAGCTGGAAGCCGTCGCCGGTCTGCGGACCGGACGCAAGCACATCCTGTCGATCCTCGTTGAGAACAAGCCCGGGGTCCTGACGCGCATCGCAGGTCTCTTCGCCCGGCGGGGATTCAACATCGACACGCTCGCGGTCGGCCCAACTGACGACGATGCCGTCTCCCGGATCACGCTGACCCTGGACGGGGCGGTCCATCCCATCGATCAGGTCACCAAGCAGCTGCACAAGCTCGTCAACGTGCTCAAGATCCGTGACCTTGAGCCGGACGAGACTCTCGCCCGCGAGCTGGCCCTGTTCAAGATCAACGCGGACGGGGCGACGCGCACCGAGGTGATGCAGATCTGCGAGATCTTCCGCGCCAAGATCGTCGACGTCACCAAGCGCTCGGTGGTGGTGGAGGTCACCGGAACGTTTGACAAGGTCGATGCGTTCGAGGCACTCGTCCGCCCGTTTGGACTGATCGAGATGGCCCGCACCGGGGAGATCGCGATCTCCAGGGGCCGCAGCGAGACATAGGCCGACGCGGCACCCGGGCTGCCGGCACTCAAGGTTTTTCGGCAGCACGCCGTTACTGGACCAGATGTCCCTGCGCGTCGGTATTGATCTCGTTGAGGTTGACCAGGTGAAGGAGTCGATCGCCGTCCACGGCGACCGCTACCTGACGCGGGTCTACACCGACCAGGAACTCGAAGACAGCGCCGGCGACCCGCGTCGGCTGGCCGCTCGTTTCGCCGTCAAGGAAGCCACGATGAAGGCGCTGGACCGCGACGACACGGGGCTGGATTGGCGTTCGATCAGCGTCAGCCGCGGACCCACGGGCGCGGCTGTCATCGAACTGCGCGACGAGGCGCTGCGCCTCGCCGAGCGCCGGGAGGTGCAGAGCATCGCCGTCAGCCTCACGCACGAGCGAGATCACGCGGCGGCCGTGGTCGTAATGGAGGCCCGCCCGTGAGTGCGACCTTGACCGCAGAGATCCGCCAGGTGCTCAACCAGCACGCCCGGCTCCCGGTGGATGTCACCAGCCTGGACGATCACGCCGACCTCTTCCAGGCGGGGATGAGCTCGCACGCAAGCGTCAATGTGATGCTCGCGCTTGAGGACACGTTTGACGTCGAATTCCCGGATGAGATGCTGACGCGGCAGGTGTTTGAGAGCGTGGCGGCGATCACCTCCGCGATATCACAGCTTCGCGCGCAAGCGGCATGACGATCGCTGTCGACGCCGACAGCGCCTTTCTGACGGAGGTTCGGCGGATCGCCGAGGAGGTCGCCGCCGTTCACGCCGAGGCGGTCGACGCCGACGCACGCTTTCCGCTGGAGGCGGTATCGGCGCTGCGCGAGGCCGGAGCCCTGGCGGCGTTTGTGCCCGCGCGGTTGGGGGGAGGCGGCGTCTCGGTCGACGCGCTCGCGCGCGGGTGCTTTGAGCTGGGGCGCCGGTGCTCGGCCACCGGGATGGTGTTCGCCATGCATCAGATCCAGGTGGCGACGATCGTCCGCCACCTGGAGGGAGCGTGGTTTGAGGAGTACCTGCGGCGGGTGGCCGCCGAGCAGCGACTGGTGGCGTCGGTGACCTCCGAGGTGGGCACCGGGGGTGACATGGGCCGCTCGATCGCCCCGGTGATCGCCGACGACGGCGGCCGCCTGGCGTTTGAGAAGCGCGCCCCCACGGTCAGCTACGGCGCCCACGCCGACGATCTGCTGACGACGGTGCGCCGATCTCCGGACGCCGAGCAGGTCGATCAGGTTCTCGTCCTGCACCACGCCGGCGACACCGATCTGGAGCTCACCGGCACGTGGGACACGATTGGGATGCGCGGTACCTGCTCGCCGGGGTTCACCGTGCGCGCCCGGTTCACGGCAGAGCAGATCCTGCCCGTGCCCTTCGCGCAGGTGATGACCGAGACGCATGTGCCCATATCGCACGTCCTGTGGTCCCACGTATGGCTGGGGATCGCCACCGAGGCATTCGAACGCGGCCGTGCCTTCGTGCGCGCGGCGGCTCGGCGCAGCCCCGGCACCCCGGTGCCCGCCGCCCGCAGCCTCTCCCGCGTGATGAGCGAGCTGGCGATGCTGCGCGCTGAGGTGGAGTGCGCGCTGGCCGACTTTGTCGCCCACGACGAGCGCGGCGACCGAGAGGGACTGTCGACGATGACGTCTGTGCTGCGGTTCAACAACCTCAAGCTGGCGGCCTCCGAGCAGGCGCCCCGGGTCTGCGCTGCGGTGCTGGAGGTGATCGGCATCGCCGCCTACAAGAACGACTCACCGTTCGGCGTGGGCCGGCAGCTGCGCGACGCGCTCTCGGCCCGCCTGATGGTCGCCAACGAGCGCATCCACTCCGTCGACGCCGGCCTGTTGATGATCGCCAAGGAGGTGTGACGCGATGGCGTCAGATGGGCGTGGCGCCTCTGCCGATCAGGCCGCGTTTCTCGACGAGCTGATCGCCGGCGGGCACCTGCTGGACTCCGGCGTGGCCGGCGTGTACGGCCATGGTGCCGTCTTTGAGGACGTGCGGGAGCGGCTTGCCGATCGCCTCAGCCACGAGGCCGGTGGCCGTGGCGCGGAACGCCTGCGCTTCCCGCCCGTGCTGCCCCGGCGGCAGCTGGAATCAAGCGGATACCTGGAATCGTTCCCGCACCTCGCCGGAAGCATCTACTCATTTGAGGGCGACGAGCAGCAGGCTCAGCTTCAGAGTGAACGGGCACGCGCCCACGAGGACTGGAGTGAGTTTCAGCGGCCGACGGAGCTCACGCTGATGCCGGCCGCCTGCTACCCGGTGTACCCGGCCATCGCCGCGCGCGGGCCGCTGCCGCCGGGGGGGACGTTCGTCGATGCCGGGGGCGCCTGGGTCTTCCGGCACGAGCCGTCACACGACCCGGCGCGGCGTCAGATCTTTCATCAGCATGAGCTGGTGCGCATCGGCGAACCCGGCGCGGTCCGGGATTGGCGCGACGAATGGGCGCAGCTGGGGCTGGCGCTGCTGCGGGCACTGGGACTCGCTGCCGAGCTGGAGGTGGCCAACGACCCGTTCTTCGGACGGCGCGGCCGGATGCTCGCCTCCAACCAGCGCCGGG
Source organism: Solirubrobacteraceae bacterium (assembly GCA_035702755.1). Taxonomy (GTDB): domain Bacteria; phylum Actinomycetota; class Thermoleophilia; order Solirubrobacterales; family Solirubrobacteraceae; genus Palsa-465. The sequence goes on from DASSZQ010000317.1 coordinate 7,666, forward strand.
AGCAGCTAAAGCTGGAGCTCACGGTCCAGATCGCCGGCCCCCAACCGACCGCCTGCGCGTCGTTCAACCACCACCGCGATCATTTCGCCGCCGCGTACGGGCTGGCCCTGGCGGATGGGCGGACGGCACATACGGCATGCCTCGGCTTCGGCCACGAGCGCATCGTTCTGGCGCTCCTGCGGACCCACGGGTTGGACCCGGAGTCCTGGCCGGCCGATGTGCGCGGTGAGCTATGGCGATGAGCATCGCGGCCGGCCGCGGCGGGATGGTCAGCCTCACCGGGGCGGATCCGCGGTCCTACGCCTGTCATGCGCTGCACTCGGCGAGCCGGCTGTACCCGGAGACCAACTGCTACAGCGACGTCATCATCGAGCTCCTGCACGCCGGCGGATACGAGCCGCTGGCCGCGTTCGGGCATCTTGTGCGGATCGACTTTGAGGGCGACCAGTGGACGTTCTTCAAGCCGCCGCCGGAGGACCTCGAGCGTCTGTATGGCATCGACATCCATGAAATGCAGCCCTACCGACCCGTGCCCCAGCAGATCGCTGAGCAGATCGCGCTGGGCCGCACCATCATCGTCGAGCTCGACGCCTGGTTTTTGCCCGACACCGCGTCCACCAGCTACCGAGCCGAGCACGTCAAGACGTCGGTCGCCGCCGACGCAATCGATCCTGAGGCCGAGGTCCTGCACTACTTTCACGGCGGTGGCCTGTACGCGCTGGCCGCCGAGGACTACCGAGGCGTGTTCCGGATCGGCGCTGACCCGGCCGGCGCGCTTCCTCCGTACACCGAGATCGTCCGGTTTGACGCGGGGGAGCGGCCGGCGGCAGATGACCTGCGGCGTATCGCCCACCAAACGCTGAGCCGCCACCTGGCGCGCCGTCCGCGGACGAACCCGTTTGCGCGGTTCGGTGAGGCGCTCGCGCGGGAGCTGCCCACGCTGCTTGATGCCGACCTCGCCGCCTACCACGCATACGCCTTCGCCACCGTCCGCATGGCCGGCGCCGCCTTCGAGGTCGCCGCCGACGCAATCGATCCTGAGGCCGAGGTCCTGCACTACTTTCACGGCGGTGGCCTGTACGCGCTGGCCGCCGAG
>DASSZQ010000006.1:0-3351 GCA_035702755.1 Solirubrobacteraceae bacterium
AGCAGCGGTCAGAGGGCAGCCAGCGCGAGCGCTCATAGCGCGTGGGCACGATGTAGTAGCCGACACCGTCAAGGACCGCGGCCCGGCGCACGTACCCGGCGTAGATGTCGGCGCCGGACCCCAGCGCCGAGGAGCGCAGCCGGTCAGCGGGGGTCGCCGGGCGGCGGAGCACGCCGAGGATCGACAGCAGGTCTGACCCGGGGGAGCCGTGGATGTAGCTGACGGCGAACTGGTTGCGCAGGCGGCAGGCGGGGGAGCGCTGCACGCCCTGGGTGGCAGCGCGGATGAACGCCAGCTCGCGCATCAGCCGTGCATGGGGCGTGCGGGTCAGGATCGCCCCCAGGCCGGACAGCGGAGAGGAGGCGGTCGCCGGGGCGGCCGGGCGAGGCCGGTGGGCGAGCAGCAGCAGCGCGCCCACAACGACGGCGAGCGTGACGGCGACGGCGACGGCGGCCGGCGCCCCCCGGAGGCCCCGGCGCAGCCAGCCGCGCCGCCGCGGCGCCTCGGCATCGGCCGGACCCGCGGCGGGCCGGGAGCGGGCGGACGCGGCGGCGTGCAGCTGGCGTTCCAGATCGTCGAAGAACCGGCTCATCAGGACTCCTTCATCGGTCGCACCTGGCTGCGCAGCGCCCGCAGGCCGCGGCTGACCCGCTGGCGCACAAGCAGCTCTGAGCAGCACAGCTCGCCGGCGATCTCGGCGTAGGGCCGCTCGTCGAGGACCCGGGCGCTGACGGCATCGCGCAGGTCCGGGGGAAGAGCGGCGAGCGCGGTCTCGGCCTCGCCGGCGCCGGTGCCGGCCAGCTCCTCCACCCGGGCGAGGTCGGCGTCGTCGACGACCAGCGGCTCAAGCGCGAGACGGCGCCGCGCCTCGTCCTCAACCCGGCCCCGGCGGCGGCTGTCGGCGAGCTTGTGGGCGGCGATCCCGTACAGCCAGGCAAGCGCCGGGCGCTCGCCCGGGCGGTAGCGCTCCGCCGCCAGCAGGGCGGCGGCGAACACCTCGGCGGTCAGGTCGGCGGTCAGCTCCCGGTCGCCGGTCCGGCGCAGGAAGAAGGCGAGCACGGCGGGGAGGTGCTGGCGGTAGAAGGCGACGAAGGCATCCGGATCCCCGCCGGCAAACCGGGCCAACAGCTCGTCGTCGTGGCTGGCCATCGACACCATCACCCCCTCTCTCGCACAGAGCCGGGCAAGTGTGACAGCACACCGGCTAACGGTGTCTAAAACGCGTTTTAGATCAGGTGCGCGGCTTGGCCGAGGCGCCACGGCGCGGCCGGCCGCGGGTGGGGCGCTGGGCGGGGTCGAACGGGTGAATACGCCGCAGGTAGGCGGCGAACTGGGGGACGGTGAAGTCCAGCCGGGTGGCGATGGGGTTGTAGATGAGCCCCTTGGCGATGAGGCCGGCGCGGCGCACCGACAGCTCCCGCGGCGCCATCCCCAAATGGGCGGCGATCTCCGCGGAGGTGTGCGGCCCGTCGCCGAGGTCGGCCATCGCCGCCATGTAGATGGCCTCGGCCTCGGTGGCCTTCTCGTAGCGGTCGCGGAAGAAGCGGCGGTCAAGCTCGTCGTTGACGAGCTCCTCGGCCACCTCAGCGTCGCGCAGGGCGATCTCCGGCCCCTCGGCCTCGCGCCAGACGGTCTCGCCCCACTGCTGGAGAAAGTGGGGGTAGCCCTCGGTCTGGTCCAGGATGAGCTCAAGGGCTGCTCGGTCAAAGCGGGCGCCCAGGCGCTCGGCCGGGACGGTGAGCGCGGCCGCGGCGGTGGAGCGGGCCAGGCCGCCGATCGTCCGGAAGTCAAACAGCCGCTCGGAATAGGGCTTGGCGTCCTTGAGCATCAGCGGCAGCTGGGGGAGCCCGGCGCCGACGAGCAGGACCGGAGCGTTCTGCTGACTGACCCCGTGCATGGCGGCGGCGAGCAGCGCGAGGTCGGCCTTGCCCAGGAACTGAAGCTCGTCGAGGAAGAAGGCGGCGCCGGAGCCGTGCTGGGTGGCGGCGGCGCCGACGGCGGCGAGCAACTCGACGATGTCGGTCTCCGGATCCCCGGAGTCCGCCACCCCGGTCACCGCCTGGGCGTCGATGTTGAAGCGCCAGGCGCCGCGGTCGTCCATGGCGAACGTGAACGCGCGCAGCACGCCCAGCGCGCGCTCGACACGGGCGCCCACGCGCCGGCCGACGCTCAGGCGCCGCAGCGCCCGGTGGCACAGCCGCGCCATGAGCAGGGGCAGGTCGTCGTCCTCGTTGCACTCGACGACGCCGGAGCTCACCCAACCGAGTTCGCGGGCGATGACGTCCGCCTCGTTGAGGAGCACCGTCTTGCCCACGCCGCGCAGACCGTCGAGGATGAAGCTGCGCGCGTAGCGCCCGGCGCCGAGGCGCTCGAAGGCAAAGCGGAAGTCGTCAAGCTCGCCGTCGCGGCCGGCGAGCAGCGGCGGACGGGCCCCGGCGCCCGGCGTGTACGGGTTCTCCTTGCGGTTCACGGTCGTCGAAGAGGATCTAAAACGGCTTTTAGATCGTCTCAGACGCGCAGGCGCCGGCTCCTCGCCGACTCCCGGCCAGAGGGGCCACGGCCGCCGTGCGGGCACAAAAAAACGCGAGGGCTGCCCACCGCACGGGACCGGGGGCTGCGGTGGGACAACCCTCGCGTTCGCTAAATCTAACGAGCCTGATGTTGGTAAAGCGTTTGGAGAGGGGGATGGGTCAGGAAGCGGACCGTCGGCGGCGCCAGGGGCGATGTCCCCGGGAACTCCGAAAACCCTGCAATTGCTGGCCGGAAAGCAGCAGACCGGCGCCGGCGGCGAGCAGGAGGACAACCGCCCCCAGCGTCTCCAGGTACAGGCCGGTGGCCGGCCGGGCGGTCGCGGAGATGTACGGCCCGCCGGCGTGGCCGATCAGTCCGGTCGCCCGGGCATCGGGCAGGTCGCCGAGCAGCGCGATCCCCAGCGCGACGAGGCCCAGCACACCGATCGACACCAGCGCCAGGCGACGCCCGCTCGCCCGGGCGCTCAGCGCCAGGAGGACGGCGAGGACGGCGATGGGGATGAGCGCGTAGGCATGGTGTGACCCGGTCTGGATCGTCTGGATGATCCCGCCGCCGCGGGTGTCGGCGTGGACGCGGAGCAGCGGGGTGAACTCGGCGACGACGAGCAGGGCGGCGCCGAGCACGGCGAGACCCGTGGCGAGGGTCGATCCGGCCCGTGCGGAGGCCCTGGGGGCCGCGCCAGAGCGGGTTTCCGGAGCCTTGGAAACGCCCGTGGAGGCCCGGGCCCCTCTGCTATATTCGATGTCCGCCTCGGGTCGGGACGCGCTCATCTGTGCCTAGGCCCGGGCGCGGAGGATCCACACGATGGAGACATCAACC
>DASSZQ010000041.1:0-3521 GCA_035702755.1 Solirubrobacteraceae bacterium
AGACGCAGGTGTCGGTGCGCTACGTCGACGGCCGCCCGGTCGCGATCGAGAAGCTGCTGATCTCCACGCAGCACGCCGAGGAGGCCACTCGCGAGCAGATCACCGACGACCTCTGGGAGCACGTCGTGCTGCCGGTCCTCCCCGAGGACATGTACGACGCCGACGCGCTGCGCAAGGAGCTGCTGGTCAACCCGACCGGCCGCTTCGTCATCGGCGGCCCCGTCGGCGACGCCGGCCTGACCGGGCGCAAGATCATCGTCGACACCTACGGCGGCTTCGCCCGCCACGGCGGCGGTGCCTTCTCGGGCAAGGACCCGTCGAAGGTCGACCGCTCGGCCGCCTACGCCGCGCGCTGGGTCGCCAAGAACCTCGTCGCCGCCGGCCTGGCCGACCGGGCCGAGGTCCAGGTCGCCTACGCCATCGGCGTCGCCCATCCGGTGTCGGTCATGGTTGAGACGTTCGGCACCGAGGCCGATGGGATCACCCCGGAGCGGATCGAGGAGCTCGTCTTTGACCACTTCGACCTGCGCCCGGCGGCCTTCCGTCACCGGCTTGACCTGCATCGCCCCATCTACTCCAAGACGGCCGCCTACGGGCACTTCGGCCGCGAGGAGCCGGAGTTCACCTGGGAGCGCGTTGACGAGGCGGCGGCGTTGCGCGACGCCGCCGGTCTGGACGAGCTCGTCGACGACGGGGTGGCGGCATGAGCATCACCGTCGTGGGCTCGATCGCATTCGACGCCGTGGAGACGCCGTTCGGTCAGCGGGAGCGGATGCTCGGCGGCGCCGCCACCCACTTCGCCCTCGCCGCCTCGATGCTCGACGAGGTCCGCATCGTCGGACCGGTCGGCGATGACTTCGGCGACGCGGAGATGGCGGTCCTGCGCACGCGCGGCTCCAACGTCGACGACGTGGAGCGGGTGGCCGGCGGCAAGACGTTCTTCTGGAAGGGGCGCTACGGCTGGGACCTCAACACCCGGGACACGCTCGACACCCAGCTCAACGTGTTTGAGCACTTCGCCCCCAAGCTCTCGGAGGGGTCGCAGAACGCCGACGTTCTGTTTCTGGCCAACATCCAGCCCGGGCTCCAGCTCCAGGTCCGCGAGCAGTGCGAGGCGGCTCGCTTCGTCGCGCTGGACTCGATGAACCTGTGGATCGACATCGCTCGCGATGAGCTGCTTGAGATCATCGGCCGCGTCGACTGTCTCGTCCTCAACGATGAGGAGCTGCGGCAGCTGACCGAGAAGCCCAACCTGATCTCAGCCGCGCACACGGTGCTTGAGTGGGGGCCCTCAATGGTCGTGGCCAAGCAGGGCGAGTACGGCTCGGCGCTCATCACCCGGGAGGACTTCTTCGCTCTGCCCGCGTATCCCCTGCACCAGGTGGTCGATCCCACCGGGGCCGGCGACACGTTCGCCGGCGGCTTCGTCGGCTTCATCGCCAAGCACATCGACCAGGCGCAGGACAGCGGGGTGCTGCGCAACGCGATGGCCTACGGCACCGCGCTGGCGTCCTTCAACGTCGAGCAGTTCGGTACCGAGGGCCTGCAGGCGGTCAATCCCCCGGATGTCCACGCCCGCGTGGACGACCTCTGGCGTTTCGCCCGCTTCGAGCCGATCGCCGTCGACCTCATCAACTGAAAGCGGGCGCGTGAGCTCGCCGGTCTCGGTGGCGGTGGTGCGCGATGGCGACGCGCCCCGGCTGCGCGAGCTGAGGCTGCGCGCGCTCGCCGACAGCCCGCAGGCGTTCGCCGGCACCGCCGAGCAGGAGGCGCGGCTGCCCGCCTCCCACTGGGAGGAACTCGCGCGCCAGAGCGCCGACGGCGACCATGTCGCCATCTACGTGGCGGTCGACGGGGAGCGGTGGCTGGCGATGGGCGCCGGGCGCTGGTATGACCGCGACCGCGCGATCGCCCAGCTGTGGGGGATGTGGGTCGATCCGGCCCTGCGGGGCAGCGGGCTCGGCGAGCGGCTGGTGACGCACGTGCGAGAGTGGGCGGTCGCCCACGGAGCCCGCTTCCTGCGCCTCGGCGTCGTGACCCGGGACGACGACGCCACCGGCTTCTATGAGCGGCTGGGGTTTGTCCGTACCGGGGAGGCGGGGCCGATGCGGGTCGACCCGTCACGCGACGCGCACTTCCTCGTGCGCCCCATCTGAGGATCAGTCCGGTGGGCGGTGCAGGAGCGCGCCGAGGATCCCGGTTGAGAACAGGACGACGACGAGGATGGCGACCACGTCAAGCCAGGTGACGCCGTTGTCGACCATGTCGACCACGGTGAGCACGCCGATCCCGGCGGTGAACACGAACACCACCGCAAACAGCAGGTACCTCATCGACACACCGCCGCCGTCGGTGGGATCGACTTGCGATGGCGCGCCAGCGGGCGGACCGCCACCAGCCCAAAGGCAAAGCCGCCCACCCAGGAGACGTAGGCGGCGCCCCCGGGGGCGATGAAGCCGGCCGCGGCGAAGGCGGACTGCATCGCAATCCAGGCGGCGACGAGCACCAGCGGCGGGATCTCCACGGCGCCGGAGAAGAACGGGATGAGCGACAGGGCGATGATGCGCGCCCCCCGGTACAGCACCAGGTAACCGCCGATGACCGCCGCCACCGCACCGGCAGCTCCCGCGGGCGGTGCCGCCAGGCTCGGATCCACCGCCACGGTCACCCCGGTGGCCACCAGGCCACCGGCGATGTAGAAGGCCAGGAACCGCACCGGGCCCATCGAGTCCTCCATGCTTGAGCCGAACAGCCACAGAAACCACACGTTGCCGATCAGCTGCAGGACCGAGTGGTGGATGAACAGGCTGCTGAACAGGGTGCCGGCCGTGAACGTCGCCGGGCGCGAGGTGCCGGCGACGATGAACACCACCACGTTGGCCAGCATGAGCCCCAGCGTGACGAACGGGACGCCCTCGACGGGCAGGTTGTCCTTGGCCGGGAACATGGACCGAAGAGCTTATGGATTGGCCGCCGGGCGACGCCCGCGGCCCGCGGGAGCGAGTTTGCCTACGCCAGCCCCACGGGGGCGGCGGCGGAGACGATCCGCCACGGCTGGCGCTCGTCGCCGGTCAGCGCCAGGGTCCAGCGCTCGGTGAAGCTGCTCCGCCGCGTCCGGCTGCCGGCCAGGACCGCGGCGGTGTCCCGGTTCTCGACGTAGCGGTTACCGGTGATGTCGACCTCCAGGGTCATCGTCGGCGGCTCGGCGCCCGCGTCAAGGTTGACGACCCGGATGCGGTTGACCTTGGGGCCGCGGACCACCATGCGCACCGAGCCGGAGGTGTCCCCGGCGTACAGCAGCTCGCGCTTGGCCTGTGCGGTGGCCACCGCGTCCAGGGTGGCGTCGTCGCCGTCGATGGCCTGGGCCCAGGCGGCGACCGCCCGCCGGGCGGCCACCTCCAGCACGTCCGGGGCAAACCGCCCGTCGGCCAGGCTGAGGTCCATCGCCGCGGCGTGCGCGTCCCCCTCGTACTGCAGGTCGGCCACCTCGGCCACCTTCACGCCCTCCGGCACCTGATCGG
>DASSZQ010000136.1:0-5774 GCA_035702755.1 Solirubrobacteraceae bacterium
GGGAACGTCGCCGGCGACGAGCGCCGAGATCGTCTCGGCAAACCGGGGCGAGGCGCCGACGACCGCGACCGAGTGCGGGAACAGCAGCTGGCGGATCCCGCTGCGGGGAGTGCGGATCGCTTCGGTGCGGTGCCGCTCGCCTTCCGCCGCGGCCCCGGTCGTGCACGTCGCCCCGCCGGCTGAATCTCGAACCGCCATTCAGGCAACCTAACGATGCGGCTCCCCGGGCGTCAAGACCGGCCTTCGCGTTTTGGCTGCGGGGCGCCTCCGCGGAATTCCCAGCGACAGCGGGACATGGCGTATCCTGATCGGCGACTCAGACTACGTCGAGGAGGAGAGGGATATGGACGCCGCCGAGCTCAAGCGGGCAGCGCGCGATCACATGCTGTTGCACTTCACGGACATGCCGAGCTTCTCGGAGGATCCGCTGGTGCTTGCGCGGGGAGAAGGTCCGTACGTGTTCGACATCGCCGGCAAGCGCTACATCGACGGCCTCTCCGGCCTGTACTGCACCCAGATCGGCCACAGCTTCGGCGACGAGATTGGGCGGGCGGCACACGCCCAGATGCGCGAGCTTCCCTTCACCTCCAACTGGACCGTGGCGCACCCGCGCGCCATCGAGCTTTCACAGCGGATCGCCGAGCTCGCGCCGCCCGGGCTGGAGCGGGTGTTCTTCACGTCGGGCGGCTCGGAGTCGGTCGAGGCCGCCTGGAAGGTCGCGCGCCAGTACCACGCCGCCCGCGGTGAGCCGCAACGACGCAAGGCGATCGCTCGCAAGGTCGCCTACCACGGCACGACGTTGGGGGCGCTGTCGTTCACCGGGCTGGCCTCCTGCCGGACGCCGTTTGAGCCGCTGGCCGTCCCGACACGGTTCGTCTCCCCCACCGACAGCTACCGCCATCCGCTGGCCGACGACGAGGCGGCCTTCTGCCGGGCGCTGCTCGACGAGATCGAGGAGGTGATCGAGTTTGAGCAGGCCGACACGATCGCCATGCTGATCGCCGAGCCGGTCCAGAACGCCGGCGGCTGCTTCGTCCCGCCCGCCGGCTACTGGGCCGGGCTGCGGGAGCTCTGCGACCGCCACGGGATTCTGCTGTGCTCGGACGAGGTGATCTGCGCCTGGGGGCGGATCGGAACCTGGTTCGGCTGCCAGCGCCTCGACTACGTGCCTGACCTGCTGACGTTCGCCAAGGGCTTGACCTCGGCGCACTTTGCGATGGGGGGCGTGCTCGTCTCCGAGCGCGTGGCGGAGCCGTTCGTCAAGGGCGAGATGTACATGCACGGGGTCACGTTCGGAGGTCACCCGGTGGGTTCCGCGATTGCGCTCAAGAACCTTGAGATCATCGAGCGCGAGAACCTGCTCGGCAACGTGATGTCCAACGAGTCGCTGCTGCGCGAGCGCCTCGGCCAGCTGCGGGAGCTCGACATCGTCGGCGACGTCCGCGGCATGGGGCATTTCTGGGCGCTCGAGCTTGTGCGCGACAAGGAGGACAGGTCGACCTTCACCGCCGAGGAGACGAAGTGGCTGCTGCGGGACTTCCTGTCGGCGCGGCTGTTTGAGCGCGGGCTGATCGTTCGCCTCGACGACCGCGACGAACCCGTCGTCCAGCTCGCCCCGCCGCTGGTCTGCGACGCCGACGTGCTCAACGAGCTCTGCGACATCCTCGCCGTGACGCTTGAGGAGGCGGGCGCAGCCCTGCGCCAGAACCTGGCCGCGGCCTGATCACCCCATCGTTGGTGGTCTCAGGCGCGCAGGCGGACGTTGTCAGGGTCGTAGAAGGGCCGGCGACTGAGCTCAGCCTCGACCTCGCGACCGGCGATCTCAACGGTGACGGCGCTCGCAGCAAGCTCCGGCTCCACGAGCATCGCCAGCCCCACGGCACAGCCGAGGTGATGGCCGTACGCGCCTGAGGTCACGCGGCCGACGACGCGCCCGTCGTGGCGCACGGAGTCGCCGGAACGCAGGAGCGGCTCGGCGTCGAGCAGGCGTATGTGGGCCAGCCGTCGCGTGCGTGGCCGCTCGCGGCCAGCCAGCAGCGCCTCGCGTCCGGTGAAGTTCGGCTTCTCCCAGGCGATGGTGAAACCAAGCCCGGTATCCAGCGGAGTGTCCGCCGGTCCGACGTCGTGGGGCCAGTGACGGTAACCCTTCTCGCTGCGCAGCGTGTCGAGCGCGTGGTAGCCGGCGTGCCGCAGCCCAAGGTCGGACCCAGCCTCGACGATCGCGTCGTGCAGGCTCAGCGCGACGTCGGCTACGGGGTAGAGCTCCCATCCGAGCTCGCCCACGAACGAGACGCGGACGGCGAGCACCGGCCCAAAGCCGAAGTCGATCTCCCGGACCGTGCCGAACGGGAAGCTGTCGCTGCTGAGATCGGCGCCGGTCAGCCGGCCGAGCAGTTCGCGAGATCGCGGTCCCATGACCGCCAGGGTGGCCAGCTCGGCGGTCCGATCTCGTCCCCTGAGTCGGTTGACGACCGCGCGCTGCGCAACGGCCGGCGCCACAGCGAGGAAGCGGTCCGCCGCGAGGCGGGTGACGGTGAGATCGCTCTCCACGCCGCCGAGCGCGTTGAGCATCGTCGTATAGACGACCTTGCCGACCGGCACGTCAAGGTCGCTGGAGAAGGCCTCCTGCACCGTGGCGAGCGCCCCGGGCCCGTCGACCTGCACCTTGGCGAACGACGACAGGTCAAAGAGCGCGACCGTCTCCCGCGCCGCGCGGTGTTCTGCAGCGACGTTGTCGAAATACGGAGGACGGTCAAACGAGTAGCTGTACTCGGCCGCCTGACCCGGCTCGGCGTACCAGTTGGCGCGCTCCCATCCGGCAACCTCGCCGAAGACGGCACCACTCGCGGCAAGGCGATCGTGGAGCGGCGTGCGTCGCAGGCCGCGCGCCGTGGTCGGTTGGAGGTCCGGCCAGTGCATCGCGTACAGGCGACCGAGGCTCTCCCGCGTGCGCTCGTGCAGGTAGCGCGTCCCGGCCTGTGCCGTCCCGAATCGGCCCGGGGCGAGATCGGCCACGTCCATCGTCGGAGCGCCCTCGGCGATCCACTCGGCTACGGCGCGCCCGACGCCCGGTCCAAGCACGATCCCCTGCGAGTTCATTCCCGCCGCCACGAACAGGCCCCCGACCTCCGGCAGCTCCCCGACGATGGGCAGACTGTCTGGCGTGAACGACTCCGGCGCGTTGAGGTGGCGCTCGAAGCTGACTGAGCGCAGGAGGGGGAGGCGCTCATGCGCACGTTTCAGCGACGGGGCAACGTGCGCGTGGTCGAATGGGAACTCGCCGAACGCGAACGGCTCGGCGATCGTGTCCAGCGACCGAGGCTTGCCGTTGGGCTCGAAGGCGCCCACGATCAGCCGGTCGCGGTAGCCGCGGACATAGACCTGCCCGTCGGGATCGCGGACGAACGGCCATTCCCACACCGGCTCCTTGACCGGCGCGGTCATCGTCCAGACGTGCTCGGCGGCGTACAGGGCCAGGGGAGCGCCGGCCATCCGCAGGATCGGCGGTGACCACAGCCCGGCGCACACGACGACCGTCTCACACTCGATCCGGCCGTGATCAGTGACGACGGCCGTCACCCGGCGGGCGTCGGTTTCCAGCCCTTCGACGGCGGTCTGCTCGACAAGTGAAGCGCCGGCGTCGACGGCGAGCTTCGCCATCGCGAGCGCGCTCGAACCGGGGTTGACGGTGCCGTCCTTGACGTAGAGCACTCCTCCGACGAGACCGTCGCCGTCGAGCATCGGATGCTGCTGCACCAGCTCGGCGGGGGTCAGCGCGTGGACTTCGATGCCATGATGGCGCGCCATCGTCACCGAGTAGGCGAGCTCGGTCATCCGCTCCGGTCGCCGCGCCACCGTCAGGCAGCCCCGGGGATTGAACCCGTTCTCGATGCCCGCCCGTGCGGCGAGGCCGGCATACACGTCGACGCCGTGGGAGGCCAGTTCGGTGAGGGCGTGGGTTGCGCGCACCGTCGCGGTCAAGCCGGCGGGATGCCACGTCGTGCCACTGGTGATCTGATGGCGCTCGACGAGCACCGCGTCGACGATCCCGTTCTCGGCGAGGTGATACAGGACGCTGCACCCGATGATGCCGCCTCCGATGACCACGACCCGGGCTCTGGCGGGGAGGGGTCCGCCGCTCCCGGGGAGGGCGTCTGCCGCCGAGATCGTGTTGTCGACCAGCCGTTCGCGGTCAGCTGTTGGGGGGAGCATCGTGCCGAGTTCCACGCGCGGGGACGCTACCTGCCCCGGCGTCTGGCGCGATCGGCTAACCGCTGTCAAGGAGCGCCCGGGCCGCGCCGCGACCGGTTCGGACGGCGCCCTCCATGTAGCCGCAGACCCACTGATCTGAGCCGCACACGTAAAACGGCGGCTCGTGCGTGCCGTGCAGGGGGCCGACGGCCATGACGTCGCCGGGTCGCCACGCCGTGATGTACCCCTCGGTCCATGGATCGACCGCCCAGCGACGGAAGAAGACGGCGTCCGGACGCGCGCCCCGGTCACCGAAGGCCGCAGCGATCTCAGCGAGGACGTCCTGCTCGATCAGCGCCGGCGAGGTGGCGATGAACGCGGCGAGGCGCTCCGGCGGAACCAGTGCCGAGAGGATGCCCGGCTGTTGCGGCCACGTCCCGCCGAGCATGCCGAATTCGAAGTACGACGAGCCGTTCTGGCCGTTGTGCTCCCACCACGCGCTGTCGTAGACGAAACACACCTTGACCGAGAGCGCGTGGCGCTGGCGGTCCAGAGAGCTCAGCCGCTCGGCCGAGACCCCGTCGATCGCCACCCGGCGCAGCGGCCCCACCGGCAGCGCGCAGACCACCGCCGAGGCCTCGAATCGCTCGCCGGTCGCGGTGCTGATCGTGCTGCGGCGTGGCGATACGCGCACGCTGATGACCGGCGTGCCGTAGCGGATCCGCTCTCCGAGTTCGGCGGCCAGCCGGTGGGCGACGGTGGCCGAGCCCTCCGCGACTCGCTGGCACTCCCAGACGTCGTAGTTGTAAAACCCGTGGGCGCCGACTGCGGCCTCCTTGCGCAGGTCGGCGAGCAGCGAGGTCCGTTCGACCGACTCGGCGGCCAGCGCCAGCATCGCCAGGTCGCGGGCGCGCACGGCGTTGGGCGACGCTCCCTGGTCGCGCATCCACGCGCCGACCGAGATCCGGTCGAGGCGCTCCGCGTCGGGATGAGACCAGGGATCGTCGGGGTCGACGGTGCGCGCCAGCGTCCGAAACGCCTCCTCGGCGGCGAGATAGCTCGCGCGGTCGGCGTCGCTCAGCCACGGGAACTCGTCGCCGACGACGCGGCCGGTGGTCAGGAGAGCCGTGTCCTCACCGGGCAGGGCCGGAAACGAAGGCTCGAGTGTCAGCCCCAGCTCGCCGACGAGGCCACGGTACGCGGCATGGCCCGGGCCGACCACCTCGCCACCGAGCTGCACGATCCGGCCGTCGGCCAACTGCGTCTGCTCCACGCGTCCGCCCGGCCGGCCGCGCGCCTCGAGCACCACCACATCGACGCCGGCGCGGGCCAGATCACGGGCGGCGGACAGCCCGGCCAGGCCGGCACCGAGGACGATGACGTCATGCCGACTCATGCCGCACCCGTCCTGTCGTCGGCGCCGATGCGACCACCCAGGTCCCAGATGTGCCAGTTCATGGTGAACGCGAGCTTGCTCATGCGCGGCCGCGGCGGCCGCGGTCTCCGCCGCGTAGTCATAGCCGATCCCGGCGCGTGGTGTCGGCAGATCAGCGACACGTCCGTCACGCGGGTGGCTCGTGTCC
>DASSZQ010000223.1:0-46289 GCA_035702755.1 Solirubrobacteraceae bacterium
CTCCGCTCGCCCGCGAGCGCGCCCAGATCGCCGGGTTCATCCGCCAGGCCAACACCACCGCGGTGGCGAGCGCCGCCCGCGCCCGCGACATCTCAAACACGTTCCGCCTGCTGCCGTCCTACCTGCGCCAGCTGCGGCCGCTGATGGCCGACCTGGGCACGCTCGCCGGTCAGGGCACTCCGCTCATGCAGTCGCTGGGCCAGAGCGCCTCGGCGCTGGGCCGCCAGTTCGCCAACCTGACCCCGTTCGCCGACGCGGCGCGGACGGCGCTCATCGATCTGGGGGCGGCCGCCCAGCAGTCCCAGCCCGCGCTCGTCGACTCGCTGCCGCTCGCCCAGCGCCTGAACCGGCTGGGCACCGCCGGCGAGCCGACCTCGGCGAACCTGAAGAAGCTGCTGGCGAGCCTGAACTCCTCCGGCGCCATCCAGCAGCTGATGGCGCTGCTGTTCAACGGCGCCGTCGCCGGCAACGGCTTTGACAGCCTCGGCCACTACGTCCGCGACGAGCCGCTGGTCTCCAGCTGCACCAACTACGCGACCACCCCGGTCGCCGGATGCTCGTCGAACTTCGCCGGTGCGTCGGCGGCATCGGTCAGCGCCACGGTTCGCCACGACCCGGTCGTGAGCCGGGCGGTCGCCTCGGCGTCCGGCGGGACCTCGGCGGCGGGGGCGACGATGAAGGGCCTGCTGTCCTACCTGACCGGGGGCGGGCGATGATCGGCGACTCCCGGGGCCGGTCGCGGAACCGGACGCGGCGTGAATCCTGGCTGGCCGGCAACCCGGTGCTGATCGGCTCGTTCACCGTGCTGGTGGCCGTCGTCGCCGTCGTCCTGGCCTACAACGCCACCAACGGGCTTCCCTTCGTTCCGACATATGGCCTGCACGTCCAGGCCGCCGACGCCAGCGAGCTGACCAAGGGCAATGACGTCTACCTCGGCGGCTCCCGGGTCGGCGTCGTCTCCAGCGTCGTACCCGTGCGCACGACCGCCGGGCGCCCGATCGCGCTCGTCAACATCAACCTCCAGAAGAGCATCGAGCCCCTGCCGGTCGACACCACGTTCACCGTGCGCCTCAAAGGGGCCATCGGGCTGAAGTACCTGCAGATCAACCCGGGGCGCAGCTCGCGCGGGTTTGCCAACGGCGCCACCGTCCCCATGCGCCAGATGAGCACCGAGGTCGACTTCGACCAGGTGCTGTCGATGTTCAACCCGCCCACCCGTGTGGCCGTCCAGCGCACCACCATCGGCTTTGCCGAGGCATTGGCCGGCCGCGGCTATGACATCAACAACGCGATCGGCGCCTTCCTCCCGCTGGTCCGCGACCTGGGGCCGGT
This sequence comes from Solirubrobacteraceae bacterium, assembly GCA_035702755.1. Classification (GTDB taxonomy): domain Bacteria; phylum Actinomycetota; class Thermoleophilia; order Solirubrobacterales; family Solirubrobacteraceae; genus Palsa-465. The sequence goes on from DASSZQ010000223.1 coordinate 1,333, forward strand.
CATGCGCAACCTCGCCTCCCCGCGCACCGATCTCGCCGGCTTCTTCCGCGGCCTCGGCAGCTATGTCGGCGCCCTGGCCCCGGTGGCGCAGACGCAGGCGTCCCTGTTCACCAATCTCAACACGACGTTCCGAGCGCTGGCCGGCGTCGCCGTGCCCGCGCTGCAGGACACGATCTCCCAGACGCCGCCGAACTTTGAGGCGACGATCACCGGCAGCCCCATCATCCGCCCGTTCCTGACCGACACCGCCGCGCTCTTCAGCGAGTTGCGCCCCGGCGCGGCGACCCTGCCGCAGACCGCTCCGGTGCTCGCCGACGCCTTCGCCCAGGGGACCAAGAACCTGCCGGGGACCGCGGCCCTGGATCGCCGCACCGTCGCGCTCGCCCAGAGCGTCGACCGGTATGGGCGCAACCCCGCCGTCCAGCAGGGACTGGATCGCCTGACGCTGACGCTCTCAAAGCTGGGACCCCCACTGGCGTTCCTGACCCCGGCGCAGACCACCTGCAACTACGTGACCCTGTTTTTGCGCAACACGTCGAGCCTGCTCTCCGAGCACGTCAGCCAGGGAACGCTGCTGCGCTTCGTCCAGATCGCCATCGACGACATCCCCGGCGCCGAGTCTGAGCCCTCCAGCCACGTCTATCAGGGGCCGGTCGGCAACGCCTCCGCGCCCCTGCATGTCAATCCGTACCCGTACACCGCCGCGCCCGGCCAGCCCGCCGCCTGCGCCGCGGGCAACGAGCCGTACACCGCGGGGCACGTCGCCATCGGCAATCCCTCCGGCCACCTCTCGCTCAAGACCGAAACCACCCACGGGAGCGGCGGATGAGGCGCCACCGGTCCCGGGTGAGCAACCTGGCGGCGGGCGTGATCGCCGCCGTCGTCATCCTGGCTGCCTGCTACGTCGTCTTCGGCGGGTCGCTGCCGTTCACGGGCTCGGCCTACGTTCTCAAAGCGGCGTTCACCGTCAACACCGAACTGCACATCGGTTCGCCGGTCCGGATCGCCGGGGTCAACGTCGGCACCGTGACGCAGGTGCGGCGGGTGTCGGACTCCTCGACGGCGGCCGTCGCCACCATGACGATCCAGCCCAACGGGCTGCCGATCCACGCCGACGCGACCGCCGATATCCGCCCCCGCCTGTTCTTGGAGGGCAACTACTACGTCGACCTGCACCCGGGCACGCCGGGCGCGCCGACGCTGAACTCCGGCGGGACGCTGCCCGCGTCCCAGACGACCGGGCCCGTCCAGCTTGACCGCGTCCTCTCGGCCCTGACCTCCAACACCCGGACAAACCTGCAGACGGTCCTGGCCGGGCTCGGCCGCACGCTCAACGGCCGGCCGACCGCCATCCAGGACGCCACGCAGGACCCAAGCGTCCGCGGGCTGACCGCCGCCCAGGCGCTCAACCTGTCGCTCAGGTACGCGGCCGGCGCGTTCCGGGCCTCGACGATCGTCAACGCCGCGCTGCTCGGCGAGCAGCCGCACGACCTGTCCGGCGCGGTCGCCGGCAACGAGCGCATCTTCTCGGCTCTCGCCGCCGAGCAGAACCATCTCGCCGACCTCGTGACCACGTTCAACGCGACGATGGGGGCGCTCGCCTCCCGCCAGCAGGACCTGAGCACGACGATCGCTCTGCTGCCGCGGCTGCTGCGAGCCGCCGACAGCGCCCTCGGTCCCCTGGAGGCGTCCTACGGACCCACACGGCAGTTCGCGGCGGCGCTGACGCCGAGCGTCAAGCAGCTCGATCCCACCATCGGCGCCGGCCTGCCCTGGGTGGCGCAGTCCACGGCGCTCATGTCGCCCAGCGAGCTCCAGGGGCTGCTCGCTGACCTGACGCCCGCGGTGCAGGGAACCGCTGCCACCCTCACCTCGTCGGAGGCGCTGCTGCACGGCTCGGACAGCCTCGCCCGCTGCTTCACCCACACCGTCATCCCCACCGGCAACGAATTCATCTCCGATCCGCCGCTGACGACCGGGCTCCAGGTCTACCAGGAGCTGTTCCAGTCGGCCGTCGGACTCGCCGGGACCGCCCAGAACTTCGATGGCAACGGGCGGTACACCCGGGCCACCGCCGGCGGCGGCTCGATCCGCGTGCAGACCGGCCCGCTGCCCGGGGCGGGGCCGCTGTTCGGCAACGCTGTGCTCCCCCCGCTGGGGACCCGGCCCGCCTACCCGGGGTCCGCGCCGCCGCTGAACTCGGCCATCCCGTGCTTTAGGAACGCGCCGCCGAACCTCAACGCCGCCAAGACCGGGGTGGGGCCGTGAAGCGCGCCATCGCCACCCACCGGCGGGATTTCATCGCCATCGCCGTGCTCATCCTGGTCGCGATCGGCGTGACCGCGTACATCCTGGAGCACCAGCCGTCGTTTGTGTTCGGCCAGAGCTACTACACGGTCAAGGCGCACTTCGCTGAGGCGGCGGCGGTGACGCCCGGGCAGGGGCAGGCGGTCACGATCGCCGGGGTGCAGGTCGGCCAGGTCGGCGGCGTGTCGGTGCAGGACGGCCAGGCCGTGGTGACGATGAACATCTACAAGCGCTACGCGCCGATCTACCGTGACGCGACCGTCCTGCTGCGTCCCCGGACGCCGCTGAAGGACATGTACCTGTCGCTGGATCCCGGCACCCGGAGCACGGGCACGATCCCCAACGGGGGATCGATCAGCGCCGCCAACACCCAGCCGGACGTCGACGTCTCGCAGATCCTCTCCTCGCTGGACGCCGATACGCGCAACTACCTCATCCTCCTGCTCTCCGCGGGCGCGCAGGTCTTCCACGGCCCGGGCAGCACGGGCGAGGCGCCCAGCCCCGCGGCCGTGGCCTCCCTGCAGGGAACGCTCAAGCGCTTCGCCCCGCTGGACCGGGACACCCGGACGTTTGCGTCGCTGCTGGCCACCCGCCAGCGCAGCCTCCGCCGGGCCATCCACAACCTCAACCTCGTCGCCAACGCCATCGGCGGCGTCGACACCCAGCTGGCGTCGCTCATCCGCGCCTCGGACACCAACTTCGCGGCGATCGCGCACAACGACACGCAGCTGCAGACGGCGCTGTCGCTGTTCCCGGGCACGCTGCAGCAGACCACGCAGACGCTCGGCAAGGTCCAGTCGTTCGCCTCCGCCAGCACCGTCACCCTCCACGCCCTGCAGCCGTTCGCGCAGAACCTGGGACCGGCGCTGGCGGCCACCCGGCCGCTGTTCCGCGACACCACGCCGGTCATCGCCCACCAGCTGCGGCCGTTCTCGATCGCGGTCCAACCGCTGGCCCGGACGCTGGCGCCGGCGTCGGCGAAGCTGAAGGTGACCGTGCCGGCGCTGACGAGCTCGGTGGGCGTGCTCAACACGCTGTTCAACACGCTCGCCTACCAGCCGAGCGGTGGGCGCCAGGGGTACCTGTTCTGGGGCTCGTGGCTGGCCCACATCGCCGACAGCCTCACCAGCCCCCAGGACGCCAACGGGTCGGTGCTCCAGGGCATCTTCATGGGCACCTGCGCCCAGCTGAACTTCTTTGAGAACACGCTTGAGCTCAGCACTCCGTCGCTGGCGGTGATCCTCGGTCTGCTCAACGCCCCGGTGCCGAGCCAGCTGCCCAACGCCAAGCCGATCCCCGGCACCAACCAGGTCGCCTGCACGGCAACGCCATGAACAAGCAGCGCCCCAGCAACACCGCCATCTTCACGATGTTCGCCTTCACGGCGTCATGCATCGGGCTGCTCATCTACCTGTGGATCTCGTTCGGCGGCTCGCTGCCGTTCGCTCCCCAGGGGTACCGGGTCAGCGTCGAGTTCGACCAGGGGGTGGAGCTCGCCTCCCAGGCGGAGGTCCAGATCTCCGGGGTGACCGTCGGCCATGTCGTCAGCGTCAACCTCGACCGGCGCACCGACCTGTCGCGCGCCGTGCTCCAGATCGACAAGCAGTACGCCCCCCGGCCGGTCGACACCCACGCGATCCTGCGGTCCAAGACGCTGCTGGGCGAGACATACGTCGAGCTGTCTCCCGGCACGCCCACGGCGCCGAAGATCCCGGATGGGGGTCACATCCCCCACGCCCAGGTGGCCCCGACAGTCCAGCTGGACCAGATCTTCTCCACGTTTGACCCGGCGACGCGCCGGGCGTTTCAGACCTGGATGCAGGAGAGCGCGATCGCGCTCACCAACCGGGGGCAGGACTTCAACGCCGCGTTCGCCGACCTGTATCCGTTCGCGACCAACGTGGAGCGGGTCCTGGCGGTGCTGCGCCGCCAGGGGGCCGCGACCCGCACGCTGCTGCGCGACGGCGGGCAGGTGTTTGCCGCGCTGAGCCACTCGCCGGCGGCGCTGCAGGCGTTTGTCCGCCACTCAAACGCGCTGTTCGCCGCCACCGCCGCCCGCAACGCCGACCTGGCGGCCACGATCCGAGCGTTCCCCGCCTTCCTGGCCGAGACCCGCTCGACGATCAACCGCGTCACCCGGTTCTCACAGACGGCCAAGCCGCTCATCGACGAGCTGCGCCCGGCCGCCGTCCAGCTGACGCCGGTCCTGGAGGCGACCGTGGCGCTGGCGCCGGAGCTGCGGTCGTTGATGGTCAACATCGCACCGCTGACCCGGGCCTCGGCGGCCGGCTTCCCGGCGGTGACGCAGTTCCTCAACGCCAGCGTGCCGTTCCTGACCCGGCTGACGCCGTACCTCGGCGGACTGGTGCCGGTGATCGACTACATCGAGGCCTACCGGCGCGAGGTCGCCGCCTTCTTCGCCAACAGCACCGCGACCACCCAGGCCACGCTCGGCTCCGCCTACGGCCGCAATCTCCACTACCTGCGGATCTCCAATCCCATCAACCCGGAGGCGCTGACTCCCTACCAGTACCGCCCGTCCAGCAACCGGTCCAACTCGTACATGGCGCCGGGCGGCTATCAGAGCCTGCTGAGCGGCCTGTCCGTGTTCGGCAGCTACCTGTGCACCAGCCATCCGCTGCCGACAATCGGATCTTCGCTGTCGCAGAGCACAACTTCTGTGGGGGGCACCGTGTTAACCCTCGCGCAACTGGTAGAGCAGTACTACTTCACCTCTCAACCGGGGGGCCCCTCCTGCAAGTCTCAGGCGCCGCTGGGCAGCTTGACGACCGGCCAGGCTCAAACCTTTCCCCAGCTTCAACCACTTCCGTGAGCACTGTCCGGACCGGCGCCGCTCACGCTGAAGACCAATCCACAACAAGGAGGAGTCATTTGCGACGAATAGCGCTGATCGCCGTGGCGGTCGGAATGCTCGTAGCAGCTGGCGCGGCCTACGCCGCAACGCAGTTGAACACCTACAAGGCAACGCTGAAGTTCACGTCGAAGGCGGCGGGCACAGCGAAGAAGCCGGCTCCGATGGGCTTCACCCAGGACATCAAGGCCAGCGGGACGAACGGCAACCGCACGGCCGTCCTGCTGAACATCACGACCACGATCTACGGGCTCAAGGCCGACGGGAAGGGCTTCCCGACGTGCAGCGTCGCGCAGATCAACGCCGCCCACAACGACACGGTCTGCCCCAAGAAGGCGGCCATGGCCAGCGGCTACATCACGGCGGTTCTCGGTCCGTCGTCGAACTTCTCGGCCTCCGCGCCGGGGACGGCGGCCTGTGACCCGGCCCTCGACGTGTGGAACGCCGGGCAGGGCAAGCTGTCGTTCTTCTTCGTCGACACGCCCACGCACCAGTGCCTGGGCGGCGCCCTGAGCACCGGCTCCACCCCGGCGTGGCAGGCGACGTACAAGCAGAAGGGCAAGAACCTGGTGGTGAGCGTGCCGATCCCCAAGGCGGTCGACTTCCCGCTGCCCGGGCTCGCCGGCTCGCTTGAGTCTGAGCACCTGGTGTGGAAGAAGACGACGACGAAGGTCAAGGGCAAGTCGGTTGCCGCCATTGCCTCGACGGCGTGCCAGGGCAAGAAGCGTCCCTACTCGACGACGCTGAAGGCCACCATGCCGGGCCACGGCACCCAGACCAAGACGGTCAAGGGCACCGCCGCCTGCTGACAGGCGTCTGACCGGACGGACCGCGCGGGGGGATCGATTCCCTCCGCGCGGGACGCCGCCCGCCTGGGCGGGGCGAGCGCCCGCCCGGGTGGGGCGAGCCGGGCCGCTCCGGGTCCGATAGCGGCGGTGACGGCCGCCCCCAGGGTGTGCTGCCGTGAGTCGGTGCGGGCGGGGCCCGGGATGACGACGGGGATGAGGGGGAGCCCGGGGCGCGGCGGGGGCGGAGCACCCCCGGTTTGTTCGAAATCACGGATCGCGCCTTCCGATTTCGTCGCTGAGTGGCCTATAGCACCGGATGTGGCCGAGATCGTCAGCCCGGATCCGGATTTCGAACGTACGTGACGCTGCGAGGGCGGGTCCTCGCCCGCATCGCGGCCGGCGCCCGCGCCCTACGCGATCTCGAAGCGCTCCTGGCGCTGCTGGTCGCGCTCGGACTCGGTCAGCATCCGCATGAACACCACCACGAGCGCGATCCCCATCACGATCGACTGCTCAAGCGCCATGACCAGGCCGGCCATGGACTGATCGGTATGCGGCGAGAGCCCCCAGTAATGCGGATGGTGGGCGTAGAAGGCGTAGATCGTGGTCGGCGCAAACGCCAGCAGGATCCCCAGCAGGCCGACGAGCAGCTTGGTCACCACCATGTAGGCGACCGGACCCAGGCCGGTCAGGCGGTAGCGGCTGCGGATCGGTGAGAGCAGGTGCCACCAGTACAGGAGCCCGGCGGAGAAGAAGCAGGCGTGCTCCAGCGTGTGCACCAGGGGCTGGCGCAACGCGATGTCGTACATCGCCGGGACGTGCCAGGCCCACATGAGCCCGGCGTAGGCGACGACGGCAAACGCGGGATGGGCGAGGAACCCGGCCCGCCGCTCGACCACGTGGATGCGCCGGGTGAGCGGCCGCAGCAGGACCTTGGTGAGGCCGAGGATGAGGAGGATGGGCGCGAGGTCGAGCAGCAGCACGTGCTGGACCATGTGCATCACGAGCAGGTCGTCGCCGAGGCCGTCGATCGGCGAGACGAGCGCCGCCAGGACCACCACCAGACCACTCAAAAACAGCGCAAGCCGCCCGTAACCGGGCCGGTGGGGGGAGCCGGTCGCCCGCCCCCGGCGCCAGCCGAGCACGTAGAGCACCGCCAGGAGGCCGATTCCGGCCAGGACGGTGGGCTCAAACGACCACGTGAGCTGGGGCGAGACGCTGGGGACCATGACACCCATTGTGGCGCCTCGACAAACGCCGCCGTCAGGATTAAGCTGGGTATGACATAGGTCCACGCTTAGTCGGGAGGTCGACGATGCGTATCCAGGTCAAAGGCCGAAATGTCCACGTCTCCGAAGACGTTCGCGAGCACGTTGCGAAGCGCTTCCGGAAGGTCGGGAAGCAGGTCTCCGAACTGGCGGAGCTCGAGGTCGAGCTCCGAGAGGAACGGAATCCAGCCATCTCCGACTGCAAGGTCGCCGAGGCCACCCTCCATCTCAAAGGGGTGACGCTGCGAGCCCGGGACGCATCGGGCGATCTTCTGCACTCCATCAACATGTGCGCGGACGAGTTGGCGGTGCAGGTCAAGCGCCATCGCGACAAGCGGCGCAAGCGGCGCGAGTCGCGGCTGGCGACGGCCCAGACCGCCCAGACGCCCGAGGCGGCGCCGGTGCCGGCGCTCGCCGCCGAGCTCGCCCAGGCGGCCGCCGGCGGCATGGCAGCCGGCGAGCTGTCGTCATAGGCGTCCGGGCAGGCTGAGCCGGGGTTGCGACCCCGGCCGGGCGGCGACCGGCCCACCGGGAATACCGGTGAAATTCGGCATTCGGCCGGCCGCCGCCCTTCGGCTCCCGGGTGCGCCCGCGCTACCCTAGATCCATGTCCATTCTGGACCGCGCGCTTCGCATGGGCGAGGCCAAGAAGTTCAAGTCCTACGAGCAGCGCGTCTCCCGCATCAACGGCTATGAGCCGGAGCTGGAGCACTCCAGCGATGCGGAGCTGCGCGAGCTCGCCGACGAGCTGCGTCAGCGTGCCCGCAACGGCGAATCGCTCGACGATCTGTTGTTTGAGTGCTTCGCGCTCGTCCGCGAGGCGGGCAAGCGGACGATGGGGATGCGCCACTTCGACGTCCAGCTGATCGGCGGGATGGTCCTCCACGACGGGTCGATCGCCGAGATGAAGACCGGCGAGGGCAAGACGCTGACGGCGACCCTGGCGGTGGTGCTCAACAGCCTGGCCGGCCGCGGGGTCCACGTCGTCACCGTCAACGACTACCTGGCGCGCCGCGACGCGATGTGGATGAAGCCGGTCTACGACATGCTCGGCGTCAGCGTCGGCGTGCTGCAGAACATGCAGCCCTACGAGGAGAAGAGGGCCGCCTACGCCGCCGACGTCACCTACGGCACCAACTCCGAGTTCGGCTTTGACTACCTCCGGGACAACATGGCCAAGTCGCTGGAGGAGAAGGTCCAGCACGGCGGCCGCCCCAAGCCGGAGGAGGGCAAGTCGCCGTACCACACGTACGCGATCGTCGACGAGGTCGACAACATCCTCATCGACGAGGCCCGGACTCCGCTGATCATCTCCGGCGCCCCTGAGCAGGCGGCCGAGCTCTACGTCCAGTTCGCGCGCCTGGCTCCCAAGCTCGTCCCCGGCAAGACGCCGGAGGGCCTTGATCCGCGGGCCAAGAAGGAGTTCGTCGCCGACTTCGACTACGAGTTCGACGAGAAGCACAAGACGGTCTCGATCACCGAGCAGGGCGTGGCCAAGGCCGAGCGCTTCCTGCGCATCGACCACCTCTACCGGGCCGAGAACGGCCACCTCGTCAACCACCTCATCCAGTCGCTCAAGGCCCAGTCGCTGTACAAGCGCGACGTCGACTACGCGGTGATCGACGGTGAGGTCAAGATCATCGACGAGTTCACCGGGCGGATCCTGGAGGGTCGGCGCTGGTCTGAGGGGCTGCACCAGGCGGTCGAGGCCAAGGAGGGTGTGCGCGTCCAGGAGGAGAACCAGACCCTGGCGACGATCACGCTCCAGAACTACTTCCGCATGTACGACAAGCTGGCGGGCATGACCGGCACGGCGCTCACCGAGGCCACCGAGTTCATGAAGATCTACGAGCTGCCCGTCGTCCAGATCCCCACCAACCGGCCGATGGTCCGCAAGGATCAGAACGACCAGGTCTACAAGACCAAGGACGGCAAGCGCAGCGCGGTCGCCCGGGAGATCCAGATGCGCCATGAGGCCGGCCAACCGGTCCTCGTCGGCACGATCTCCGTGGAGGAGTCCGAGATGCTCTCGGCGCAGCTGTCGAAGATGGGGATCAAGCACACCGTGCTCAATGCCAAGCCGGAGCACGCCGAGCGCGAGGGCGAGATCATCGCCGAGGCGGGCGCCACGGGCGCGGTCACGATCGCCACCAACATGGCCGGCCGCGGCGTCGACATCAAGCTCGGCGGCAACGCCGAGCACCTGGCCGAGCTGGAGATGGCCAAGCTCGGCCTCCAGCCGGGGATGCCGGATTACGACGAGCACCACGCCAAGGTGCTGCCGGCGATCCAGGCCCGGGTTGAGGAGCAGCGCCAGCTGGTCATGGAGGCCGGCGGGTTGTTCATCCTCGGTACCGAGCGCCACGAGTCGCGCCGGATCGACAACCAGCTGCGCGGCCGCTCAGGCCGCCAGGGCGATCCCGGCGAGTCACGCTTTTTCCTCTCCGCCCAGGACGACCTGGTGCGCCTGTTCGCCGGCGAGCGGATCTACAAGATCCTGGACCGGCTCGGCTCGACCGACGAGGAGGGCAACGAGGAGCCGATCGAGGCCGGAATGCTCTCCAAGCAGATCGAGAAGGCCCAGCGCAAGGTGGAGGAGCAGCACTTCCTCATGCGCAAGCACACGCTTGAGTACGACGACGTGCTCAACCAGCAGCGCGAGGTCGTCTACACCTACCGCGACGAGATCCTTGAGGGCCGGGACATGAGCGGCGCGGCGCGCGAGGAGATCACCAGCCTCATCGAGCGCCTCGTCAACGAGTACACGGCCACCGAGTTCGTCGAGGATTGGGACCTGGAGGGCCTGATGCGGCGAATCGAGGAGGTCTTCACCCCCACCGAGGACCTCTCGCTTGAGGATCCGGGTCGGCTGGACCGCGAGGAGCTGACCACCAACCTCTCCGAGCAGGCGCTGACGCAGTATGACCGGCGCGAAGAGGAGCTCGGCGAGGAGCTGATGCGGGGCGTCGAGCGCTACCTCCTGCTGGAGATCATCGACCAGCGCTGGCAGGAGCACCTCTACGACATGGACTACCTGCGGGAGGGCATCCACCTCCGCGGGTTTGCCCAGATCGAGCCCCTGGTGGCGTACAAGAACGAGGCCTTCGAGCTGTTCCGCGAGCTCATGAACAGCATCTGGGCCGACTTCGCCCGGTTGATCTTCCACGTCCAGGTGACCGTCCAGGACGAGAGCGGCCAGGCGGTGCCGCCCCCCCAGCGGCGCACGCCCAGCGCGTCATCGAGTTCGGCGACCGGCGGCGGACGCGTCAGCTACTCCGGCGGAGGCGCTCAGCCCAGTGCCCTGGCGATGGCCGCGGCCGCGGGCAACGCAGCCGCCGAGGGGTACGCCGAGGACGGCGAGCCGGCGGCGCCGGTTCAGCAGCGGCGTGTCGACGAAGCCGAGCAGATCGGCCGCAACGACCCCTGCTGGTGCGGGAGCGGCAAGAAGTACAAGAAGTGCCACGGCGCGTGAGCAAGCGCGCCGGCCGTTGCTCCCACGCCTAGGGGCGCGCCGGCGACGTCAGATCGGCGGCTGAGCCGGCCCCGGCGGAACTCCTGGTGCCGCGGTCCTGGCGCCGCGGTCGGAGCCCCTACCCCTGCTTCTGGTAGCGCACGCGCTGGGGCGTGATCACGTACTTGCGGCGGACCTCGCCGGGCGCCCGGAACGGGTACTGGTCCTGACCGATGTAGCGCTTGGCCAGGCGGTCGATGTGGTCGTCGGCGTCCTCCGCGGTGCCGGCGGCGCTCCCCCGGATCTCGACGTACTCATACGGGTTGGCCCCGTCGTAGACGAGGAGCGTGACGTGACGATCACGGTCAAGGTTGGCCGGCCACCGGCGCCCCTCGGCGCTGTTGACGGCCAGCTCCCCGTCCTCCAGGCTGAACCAGATGACGGCGCTGTGCATGGAGCCGTCCTGGTTGCGGGTCGTGATCACAGCGTGATTGGGCGCCTCCATGAGGGCGCGAACGGGCGGGTCGGTGAGGGCAGCCATGGGACCAGATTAGATCACCCACCGTGATCCGGTGAGCTGATCGCTTCGGCGTGCAGGATGGCGCGCAGGCAGGCGTTGACCTCGTCCGGCCGGTGACCGAAGGCCGAGCCGTGGCCAAGGCCTTGGAGCAGATGGAAGTGGCCGTGGGCGGCCAGTTCGGCGACCTCGCGCACGCGCTGGGGCGGTGTCTGCACGTCCTCAGAAAAGGCGACGGCGTGGATGGGGACGGCGATCGCGGGCAGCAGATCGCTTGAGTCATAGTCAAGGCAGGCCTGCCACTGGGCGGCGAGCATGGCGCCGTCGCGGGCGGCGAAGTCAGCGGTGACAAACGGCTTGATCCGCTCCCAGGTGGCGTCATCTCCCAGGGCCTCGGCCGGGTAGTACTGCATGGCGTAGTGGGTGGTGGCAAAGGCCGGGGGCAAGGTGGCGCCGGAGCGGCGCAGGGCGATCTCCGCCTCCTCCCACTCGCGGATGAAGCCCGTCTTGCGCACGCACGTGCCCATGACGACGGCGGCGCGGACGAGGTCCGGGCGCTCATGGGCGATCTGCACGGCGATCAGCGAGCCCATCGAGAGTCCCACCAGGAAGACCGGCGGTGAGCAGACGGCGCCGATCAGCTCGGCCAGATCCTGGGCGTGCGCGCTGATCGGCCACGGCGGCGGCGTATCGGACCGGGTGGCACCGACGCCGCGGGCGTCGTACGTCGTGCTCCGGAAGGCATCGTCGAACGCCGGCGTCTGATAGCGGCGCCAGTTCGCGCCCGGGTTGTCGCCGGCAGCCAGCCACACGATGTCCGGACCGTGTCCGCTCTGCTCGTAGGCGATGGTGACCGAGGCAAGCGCAAGCTCAGGCATGGGCGACATTCCACACCATGGCGGGCGTCCCCGGTTTGTGGGCTCCGGGCGCTGGATAGGATCGCCCCCATGGCGCGCAAGCGAGTCGAGCTGCGGGGCGCGATGCACTCCGGCTTTGAGGAGGTCCTGACCCCGGACGCGCTTGAGTTCATCTCCGTGCTCCAGGACGAGTTCGCCGATCGCCGGCAGGAGCTGCTCCAGGAGCGCATCGCCCGCCGGGCCCGCCTGCGGGAGGGCGACACGTTTGACTTCCTCCAGGACACCGCCTCGGTGCGCGAGGGCGATTGGACGGTGGCGCCGGTGCCGGAGCCCCTCACCCAACGCTGGGTGGAGATCACCGGGCCCACGGATCGCAAGATGGTCATCAACGCGCTCAACTCCGGTGCCGATGGGTTCATGGCCGACTTCGAGGACGCCAACGCGCCGACGTGGGAGAACATGATCGTCGGCCAGCGCAACCTGCGCGACGCCGTCGACGGGACGATCAGCTACGACGACTCCGAGGGCCGCCATTACGAGCTGGGTGAGAACCCGGCGACGCTGCTCGTGCGTCCGCGGGGCTGGCATCTGCCGGAGCGCCACCTGTGCGCCGGCGGCGATCCGGTCTCGGCCTCGCTGTTCGACTTCGCCCTGTTCTTCTTTCACTGCGGGCCCCGGCTGATTCGCCAGGGATCCGCTCCCTTCTTCTACCTGCCGAAGATGGAGTCCCACCTCGAGGCCCGGCTCTGGGACGACGTCTTCACCCTGTCCGAGGAGCTGGCCGGTATCCAGCACGGCACGATCAAGGCGACCGTGCTCATCGAGACGCTTCCGGCGGCGTTTGAGATGGACGAGATCCTGTATGAGCTGCGCGATCACTCCGCCGGACTGAACGCCGGGCGCTGGGACTACATCTTCTCCGCCATCAAGTGCTTCGCCGACCGACCGGAGATGGTGCTGCCCGACCGGGGCGACGTGACCATGACCGTCCCCTTCATGCGCGCCTACACCGAGCTGCTGGCGGCGACCTGTCACCGCCGCGGCGCCCACGCCATGGGTGGGATGGCGGCACTGATCCCGTCGCGCGGGTCAGAGGACGCGGCCAACGCCGCCGCCCTTGACGGGGTGCGAAAGGACAAGGAACGCGAGGTCGGCCAGGGCTATGACGGCACCTGGGTCGCCCACCCGGATCTCGTGCCGGTGGCGCGCGAGGTGTTTGAGAAGGGGCTGGGCGGCGCTCCCAACCAGCTCGGCCGCCGCCGCGACGACGTCGGCGTGACCGCCGCCGACCTGCTGGCGCTCGGCGCCACGCCCGGGCAGATCACCGAGAGGGGCCTGCGCACCAACGTCAACGTCGGCTTCCAGTACGTCTCGTTCTGGCTCGGCGGCCGCGGCGCGGCGGCCATCAACTCGCTGATGGAGGACGCGGCCACCGCCGAGATCTCACGGTCGCAGATCTGGCAATGGGTCCATCACGGCTCCGAGCTTGAGGACGGCCGGCGCGTGACCCCGGAGCTGGTGCGCCAGGTGCTCGACGACGAGACGGCCAAGATCCGCGCCGAGGTGGGGGAGGAGACCTGGCAGGCGGGCCGGCCGGACGAGACCCGCGCGGTGTTTGAGCGGGTGGCGCTGTCGGAGGAGCTGGTGGAGTTCCTCACGCTCGAGGCCTACCAGTACCTCGACTGACGGCGCACGGCACGCGCTCCGAGTCGTACCTGGGGGCCCAACCGGCACCCTGAGAGCGGTGAGTCGGTGTCGACGGGATCCGGGGCTACGACGGCGATGAGGGGGGCGCCCGGCGCGGGGCGGGGGCGGAGCACCCCCGGCTTGTTCGAAACTCGGATCGCGCCTTCGGATTTCGTGGGTGAGTGGCCTATAGCGGCAGGTTCGTTCGAGATCGTCAGCCCGGATCCGGATTTCGAACGGATGTGACCCTCTGGCGCGGGTTCGCGCCCGCATCCCGGCCCGCCCGGCTGGGGCGGGCTCGCGCCCGCATCCCGGCCCGGCCCGCTCGCACCCGCCCACCCGCCCGGCCAGCCCCGCCCGCCCGGCCAGCCGCATCAAGGACGGGAAGGCGGCGTCGCTACGGGACCATCCAGGACAGGACCGACGTTGACTGGAGCAGGACCAGCCCGGCCATCAGCAACACGAAGCCGACGCTCCAGGCGATGACGCGCCGGAAGATGTCGCCCTCCCGGCCTCCGAGGCCGACCGCGGCGGCGCCGATGGCGAGGTTCTGGGGTGAGACCATCTTGGCCAGCACGCCGCCGGAGCTGTTGGCCGCCGCCAGCAGCGTCGGCGACAGCCCGGACTGCTTGGCCGCCGCCACCTGCAGGGCGCCGAACAGGGAGTTGGTCGACGTATCGGAGCCGGTGACCGCGGTGCCGAACCAGCCGATGAGCGGCGACAGGAAGGCAAAGAAGCCGCCCGCGCCCGCCGCCCACGTGCCGAGCGTGATCGTCTGGCCGGACATGTTCATCACGTAGGCCAGGGCCAGGACGGCGCAGACGGTGAGGATCGCCCAGCGGAGCTGATACAGCGTCCGGCTGTAGATGCGGACCGCCTGGGCCGGGGAGACCCGCAGCACGAGCGCGGTCAGGATCCCGGAGGCGAGCAGGCCGGTTCCGGCGGCGCTCAGCCAGTTGAGCTTGAACTTCTCGCTCGTCGGCGGCTTGCCGGTGTGGCTGAGGATGTGCAGCCCCGGCCAGGCGAACTCGGTGGTGGCACCGTCCAGCAGCTTGATCACCGCATCCAGGCTCATGGCCCCCAGGATCACGACGATGATCGCGTACGGAGCGAAGGCCAGCAGCGTGTCGCGGCGGGTCGGCCGGGGTCCGCCCGGGGCCGAGCGGGTGCGCACCTGCACCTCAAACTCGGTGTCGCTGGCGGCACCGCCGGCGATGGCGGGCCGCGGACCGGACGGCACCGAGAGGGGATCCCCGGTGGTCGGACGCCACACGCGCAGGAACATGACGAGCACGCCGGCCGAGCCCAGCGAGGCGACGATGTCGGTCAGCTGCATCGACACGTAGTTGGACACGGCGAACTGCAGCAGGGCGAAGCTCAGCCCGGCGATGAGGGCCGCGGGCCAGACGGCGCGCACGCCGCGGCGCCCGTCGACCATCAGCACCAGCGCGAACGGCAGCACGGCGGCGAGGATCGGCGTCTGGCGCCCCACCATCTGCGAGAGGTGCTGCACCGGGAGCCCGGTCACCTGGGCCAGGGTCGTGATGGGGATGGCGATCGCGCCGAAGGCGACCGGCGCCGTGTCGGCGACGAGCGCGACCGCCGCCGCGCGCACCGGGCTGAGCCCCAGCCCCACCAGCATCACGCCGCAGATGGCCGGCGGGGTGCCGAAGCCGGCCAGCGCCTCGAGCAGCGCGCCGAAGCAGAAGGCGATGACGATCACCTGCACGCGCAGGTCGTCAGAGACGGCGCTGAAGGCTCGCCGCAGCACGTCGAAGTGCCCGGTGTGATCGGTCATGTTGTAGATCCACAGGGCGTTGATGACGATCCACATGATCGGCCAGAAGCCGAACGCCGCTCCCTCCAGTGCCGAGTCGCCCGCCTGGCCGGCCGGCATGCCGTAGACGGCGAGCGAGACGATGATCGCCGCCGCCAGCGCCAGCAGCGACGCCCAGTGGGCCTTGAGCCGCAGCACGCCGAGCAGCACGAACAGGATGAGCAGCGGCAGGATGGCGAAGATCGACGTCAGTCCCAATGAATGGGACACCGGATCGAGAACCTGCTTGTACACGGCGGAGCCTCCCTCGCTTGACAGCCGTCCAGTGCGGCTCCTACCCACCAAAAAGCGGCATGAAGCATGCCCGCGCCCGTTGCTAGTGTGAGCGTCCATGGCGACCGCCCCCTCAGAGCCGCTTCCCCAGCGTCTCGCGGCCATCCGCGGGCAGCTCAAGCTGCTTGCGGACTATCTTTGACCCAGCTGCCCTCGAGGAGCGCACCACCGCGCTCGAACATGAGATGGGAGCGGCCGGCTTCTGGGACGACCAGGAGCGCGCGGCCAAGGTCTCGGCCGAGCATGCGCGGGCCAGCCGCCGGCTGAGCGTCTTTCGCCAGCTCCAGGCCGACGTTGAGGACCTGGAGCCGCTTGCCGAGCTCGCCGAGGAGGATCCCGGGATCGCCGCCGAGCTGGAGGAGCAGATCGCCGGGGTGCAGGCCCGTCTCGACGAGCTTGAGGAGGAGCGCCTGTTCTCCGGTCGCTATGACTCCGGCGACGCCCTGGTCACCGTCAACGCCGGGGCGGGCGGCACCGACGCCCAGGACTGGGCGGAGATGGTGCTGCGCATGGAGATGCGCTGGGCGGAGAAGCGCGGCTTTGCCGTGGAGTTGCTGGAGGTCTCGCCGGGGGAGGAGGCCGGCATCAAGTCGGCGACCTTCCGTGTGAAGGGCGAGAACGCCTACGGGCTGTACGGCTCGGAGAAGGGCGTGCACCGTCTCGTGCGCCTGTCGCCGTTTGACTCGGCCAACCGCCGGCAGACGAGCTTTGCCGGCGTTGAGGTCTCGCCGGTGGTGGAGGAGGCCGCCGAGGTGGAGATCGACGATGACGACCTGCAGATCGACACCTACCGGGCCAGCGGCGCCGGCGGTCAGCACGTGAACAAGACCGACTCGGCCGTCCGCATCACGCACCGGCCCACGGGCATCGTGGTGCAATGCCAGAACGAGCGCTCGCAGTCCTCAAACAAGGCCGAGGCGATGGCCATGCTCCGGTCCAAGCTGCTGGAGCTCGAGGAGCGCAAGCGCCGGGAGGAGATCGCGCGGGAGAAGGGCGAGGCCCAGGACGTGAACTTCGGTTCGCAGATCCGCTCCTATGTCCTCCACCCGTACACGATGGTCAAGGACCATCGGACCGACTATGAGATGGGCGACGCCAACCGGGTGCTCGACGGCGACCTTGACGGGTTCGTGCGCAGCTACCTGCTGAAGGCCGCCAGATAACCGAGATCCCAGGAGGTGGGCAGGTGACCGACAGCGGCTACGACGCCGAGATCTTTGAGGCTGCTCAGGCGCGCGACGGCGCGGAGGTGAGCGAGCCGCGCGACGGCGACCAGCCCGTGCAGCCGGCGGCCGCGCGGCGCCCCCGCCGCGAGATGCCGACGGCTCCGTACCTGGAGGCGATCGTCTCCTACGGCTTCCGGGGCTCGGTGCGCTTCCACGTCCCCGGCCACAAGGGCGGCGCGGGCGCCGATCCCGGCCTGGCGGCGGCGATTGGCGAGCGGGCGCTGGCGCTCGACATCTGCCAGGACATCGAGGGCATCGACACCGGGCCGACGCCGACGCCCTACCAGCGCGCCGAGGAGCTAGCCGCCGATGCCTACGGGGCCGGCCGGACCTGGTTTCTCTCCAACGGGGCCACCCAGGGCAACCACGCCCTCTGCCTCGCGCTGGCCAAACCGGACCGCCACGTGCTCGTGCAGCGCAACTCCCATGCCAGCATCGTCGACGGCCTCGTGCTCAGCGGCGGCATGGCGAGCTTCGTCGCCCCGGAGTACGACATGGAACTGGGGATGGCGCACGGCGTCACGCCGGAGGCGCTGGAGGAGGCGCTGGAGCGCTCCCCGGACATCTCGGCGGCGTTCATCGTCTCGCCCACGTACTACGGGATGGCCGCCGACGTCGCCGGCTGCGCCGAGGTCGCCCACGCACGCGGGGTGGCGCTGATCGTCGACTGCGCCTGGGGGTCGCACTTCGGCTTTCACCCGTCGCTGCCGGAGTCGCCGCTGCGCCAGGGCGCCGACGCCGTCCTCGCCTCCACCCACAAGATCGTCGGCAGCATGACCCAGTCGGCGATGCTCCACGTCGCCGCCGACGGCCTCGTCGACGCCGACGAGGTGGCGCGCTGCGTGCGCCTGGTGCGCTCCACCAGCCCCAACTCGCTGCTGCTGGCGTCCCTGGACAGCGCGCGCCGCCAGCTCCACGCCCACGGCGAGGCGCTGCTGGGGCGCACGCTCGCCGCCTCGGTCCGGGCGCGCGAGCAGATCGAGCAGATACCGGGGTGCGCGGTCGTCGGCGAGCAGATGGTCGGCCGCCCCGGGATCGCCGGCTGGGACCCGCTGCGGATCGTCATCGACGTGCGCGGAACCGGCTCCACCGGCTATGAGCTGGCGGCGGAGCTGCGCGCCGGCTGCGACATCTTCATCGAGCTGGCGACCCACGCCACGCTGGTGCTCGTCCTCGGCCTCGGCCAGCCGGTTGAGCCGCTGGAGCGCTTTGCCCATGACTTCTCCGAGGTCGTGCGGGCGCTGTCACGCCCGGGCGAGAGCGCGCCGACGGTGGCTCCTCCCTCGGCGCTTGAGCACCAGACCGTGGTGCCGATCCGCGAGGCCTTCTTCGGCCAGGCCGAGACGGTCGCCGTCGACGAGGCCATCGGCCGCATCTCCTGCGAGTCGATCGCCGGCTACCCGCCGGGGGTGCCGACGCTTCTGCCCGGCGAGCGGGTCACCACCGAGGTTGTCTCCTACCTGCGCCAGCTCACGTCCGCGGGCGCCCGGCTGCACGGCGCCGCCGACCCCACGTTCTCGACGATCCGGGTGCTGGCCACCGACGCGCATGAGCACGCCGCAGTCGGCGCCGCCGCCGGGGCGTCGGAGGCGGCCTGAGCGGCGCCGCGGGGGCGGTCGAGCTGCTGGTCCCGGTGCGGCCGGGGCCGGCCCGCCGATGACGGGAGCCCGCGCGGGGCGGAGCACCCCTGGTTTGTTCGAAACTCGGATCGCGCCGTTGCGATTTCGTCCGTGCGTGAGGTATGGCAGCGGTTGTGTTCCAGATCGTCAGCCCGGGTCCGGATTTCGAACGCACGTGACCCCCCGGGGCGGGTTCTCGCCCGCAACCGGCCGCCCCCAGACCCGCTCCCCCGTTGTCACCGCTGGTGCCGGCTCAGCCGCCAGCCTGCGCCAGACCATCTGTCGGCCTGGACCGGTTTGTCGACTTTTCCAGGCGCAATCACCCCCGGAGCTGGGATCAACGCCTGCGTGCTGACCCCCTCATCGCCCGTCGTTGACCGTGCCGGCTGGCCGCCGGGCGAGGGGGCGGCGAGGCCCACCCCGTATCCTCGCCGACCATGATCGACGCCCACACCTCAGAGATCGTCGCCCGCGCGCTGGCCGAGGACGTCGGCGACGGGGATGTGACGACGGAGGCGACGGTGCCCGCCGAGGCCCGGGCCGAGGCCGTGATCACCCAGAAGGCGCCCGGGGTCATCTTCGGCCTGGACCTCGTTGAGGAGGTGTTCCGGGCGCTTGACCCGGAGGCGACGTGTGAGCGGGCGGTCGCCGAGGGGGTGTGGCGGGAGGCCGGGCCGGTGCTGCGGGTGCAGGGCCGCGCCCGGGCACTGCTGTCGGCCGAGCGCACCGCGCTGAACTTCCTTCAGCGCCTCTCCGGGGTGGCCACGCTCGCCGCGCGGGCGGTCCAGGCCGTCGCCGGGACGGGGGCGACGATCCTCGACACGCGCAAGACAACGCCGGGCCTGCGGGCGCTGGAGAAGGCGGCGGTCGCCGCCGGGGGCGCCACCAACCACCGGGCCGGGCTCTATGACGCCGTTCTCATCAAGGAGAACCACGCCGCCCTGGCCGGAGGGGTCGGCGAGGCCGTCCGCCGGGCCCGGGAACTGGCGCCCGGGCTGCCGCTGGAGGTGGAATGCCGGACCACGGCGGAGATCGACGAGGCGCTGGCGGCGGGTGCCCCTCGCCTGCTGCTGGACAACATGACCCCGGCACAGCTGCGCGACGCCGTCGAGCACGTCGCCGGCCGCGCGGAACTGGAGGCGAGCGGCGGGGTGACGCTCCAGACGCTCCGGGCGGTCGCCGCGTCCGGCGTAGACTTCGTGTCGATGGGTGCGATCACGCATAGCGCGCCCGCGCTTGACCTCTCTCTCATCCTCCAGCCACTGCCATGAACCTGCCCATGCTCGGTGCGACCGACGCGCCGCTGATGCTCGAGAACCTCCCGGCCCTGCAGGAGGAGGTGCGTGAGCTGGCGGCCGCCCGCGGCGCCGTCATCCTCGCCCACAACTACCAGCTGCCTGAGATCCAGGACGTCGCCGATTACGTCGGCGACTCCCTCGGCCTCTCCCAGCAGGCGGCGGCCTCCGGCGCCGAGACGATCGCCTTCTGCGGCGTGCACTTCATGGCCGAGACGGCCTCGATCCTCTGCCCGGACAAGCGGGTGCTCATCCCGGACGCGGACGCCGGCTGCTCGCTGGCCGACTCCATCACCGCCGAGCAGCTGCGCGACTGGAAGCGCCGGCACCCGCGCGCGATCACGGTCATGTACGTCAACACGACCGCCGAGGTCAAGGCGGAGACCGACTACTGCTGCACCTCGGCCAACGCCGTCCAGGTCGTCGCCCACATCTACCGAGAGCACGGCGATGACACCGAGATCCTGTTCGGCCCGGACATGTTCCTCGGCGCCTATGTGGAGAAGACGCTGGGGCGGCGCATGCACGTCTGGGACGGCGAATGCCACGTCCACGCCGGGATCAAGCCCCAGGACATCGCGTCGGTGCGCCGCGCCCATCCGGACGCCGATTTCCTGATCCATCCGGAGTGCGGCTGCTCGACGAGCGTCATGGAGTACGTGGCCGCCGGGGACATCGCCGCCGACGGGGTGCGCATGCTCTCCACCGGTGGGATGCTCGGCTACGCGCGGGAGATGGAGGCCGCCGCGGGCGCCGGCCACGGCCGGCACGCGACGGCGATCGTCGCCACCGAGACCGGGATGCTCCATCCGCTGCGGGCGGCCGCGCCGGACGTCGACTTCGTTGCCGCCAACGAGGCGGCCTCCTGCCGCTTCATGAAGATGATCACGCTCCCCAAGCTGCGTGACGCGCTGCGCGACGGCGTCCATGAGGTCAAGGTTCCCGCGGAGATCGCCGACCGGGCGCGGGTGCCGATCGAGCGCATGGTGGCGATCAGCTAAGGGCCTATCCCGCTAGGACGCGCACCTGGATGCGTCCCATGACCGGCGCTGGATCGCCACCCGCGGTCTTGCAGGTAGCTCGCTACCTGCTTTGACCCCGTGCGGCGCCCAGCTTGGTCCTGGAACACCCCAGGCACACGGCCTATTGGGATAGGCCCTAAACCGGTCCGGCGCCGGGATCCGAGGGCACCTCCGGCGGCAGTGGATACAGCGGGTCGGAATCCTCAAACAGCAGCAGCCCCCGCTCGGCGACGGCCTTGACCGCCGGCGTCGTCTCGCGCCGGCGCAGGAACTCGTCCAGCGTGTAGCAGTGCACGTCGGCCGGGTCGCCCATCTCCAGCCCATCCCACAGCGAGGTCGCCTGGTAGACGCGCTCCAGCCACGGCATGCCCTCAAAGGCCCGGGAGACGAGCACCACCACGTACTCCGGCCCGCGCTCGCGCTGCGGCGGGGCGCCGCGGGCGTCGTCGACGCGCGCGCCGCCGAGCATCACCACCTGCAGGGGCCAGCGATCGCCGACCCGGCTCAGATAGCGATGAACCTCCTGGAGGTTGAGCGGGGTGGCCAGCTCCACGGCGCGATTGTCACGCCTGGCCCCGACGGTCGTCAATAACGGGCGATGTCTCCGACCATCCGGCTCTCCAGCGTGAAACCGGTGCCGTTGGGCGGGCCGTCGACAAACAGCGCGAACGCCAGCGCGTGGTGATCGCGGGCGCGGCAGTAGCCGGCCAGGTTGCTGACGTAATCCAGGGATCCCGTCTTGGCCACGCAACGGCCCGTCGCCGGGCTCTTGAGGCCGAAGCCGGCGACCGTGCCCTGGCGCCCCACGGTCGGCAGCGCGGCGGCGACCTCGCGTCCGACGCGGGTGCCCCACATCTCGCGCAGCAGCTGCACCATCTGAAGCGGGGAGGTCCGGTCCTGGCGGCCGAGGCCGGAGCCGTCCAGGATGCGCGGGTGCAGCCCGTAGGTGGACGCGATCGTCTGGGCGATGACGTGGGCTCCGGCGGAGATCGTGCCCCCGTGGCCGAACCGGACCCCGAGCTGCTTGGTGAACAGCTCGGCGAACAGGTCATCGGAGGGCACGTCCATGAGCCGGACCATCACCGACAGCGGCGGCGAGCTGACCGAGGCCAGCAGCCGGGCGGAGGCGGGCGTCCTGGCCGCGTGCGTGGAGGCGCGCGCGGTGATGCCGGAACCGCGCATCGTCAGCGCCAGCTGGCGGGCGGCGAACGTGGCCGGCGAGTAGTGCTTCAGCGCCGTGCCGTGGTCGAAGGTGAGCGCGCTGAGCTGACCGCCGAAGTCAGGCGTATCGACGGCGTAGCCGGTGAGCAGGCCGCCGCGACGGCGGTCGAACATGGACTCGTCGGCGTAGACCCGGCCGGTCACGCGGTGGATGCCATGGGCGCGCAGCTGAGCGACGAGCTGGTTGGGCGTGGGGCCGTATCCGTGGTTCCAGAACTGGTTGAACGCCTGGTCGCCGAACGTGGGGTCGCCCCCGCCGCGCAGGTAGAGGTTGCCGTGCCAGACGCCGTGGCGCAGGAAGCCGCGGCCGAGAACCGCGGTGTGCATCCGCGCGTCCGGGCCGAGCTTGAGCATGAGCGCCGCCGTCGTCCAGATCTTCTCGACCGAGGCGGGGGGACGGGCGACGGTGGGATGCACCGCGTAGAGCTCGGTGCCGGCGGTCATGTCGTAGACGAGCGCCCCGCTGACCGGTCCGGCCTGCCGCATGTTCCGGGTCATCGACCGCTGGAGGCGAATCTCGGCCGGGGTGGCCGGCGGCCGGCTCCCCCGCGGGCCGAGCAGCTGCGGCGGGGTGGGAGCACGGATGGCCCGCGCGGTGGTGGTGGCCCCAAGGGTGGGTCCGGTCGCCACCACCGACGCCCCGGCGTCGAACTGGGCGTCGTGGGTGGCGGTGTGGCTGAGCGATCCCAGCACCGCCAGCGTGAGCGCCATCGCCAGGATGAGCGCGGCCAGGCCTGCGGCGAGCCAGCGTCTCAGGCGCTCTCCAGTTCCTCCACGGTGTGGGGGCCCACGCAGGCCACGGCCAGCTCGTCCGGCACGCCGGCGGCGATCTCGCGGACCTCCTGGAAGGTGACCTGATCCAGCAGCTCGATCGTCTTATCCGGATCGGCATCCTCGCCAAAGACGACCGTCTGCTGAGCGGCGTAGCGGGCGACCGCGCCCGTGTTCTCGAAGGCGAGCGTGCGCGCGCCGGCCGCATACGCCTGGGCCCGTCTGACCTCGCTCTCGGTCGGCCCCTGCTCGCGCAGCTCGGTGACGATGTCGCGCATGCGGCGGTAGGCCTCGATGCACTTGGCGGACTCCAGGCCGGCCGACAGCTGCAGCACCGGGACGTCGGCATAGGCGTGCGGGTAGGCGCTCACCGAGTAGGCCAGGCCCCGCTGCTCACGGATCTCGTCAAACAGCCGGGAGCCCATGGAGCCGCCGAGCAGCGTCGCGTAGACGACGAGCGCCGCCCGCTGGCGGGGGACGCTGACGTCGACGGTGGGGCGGTAGGACATGCGCAGGTGCGACTGGTTGGAGTCGCGCGTGCGGACCAGGACGCGGGGCCAAAGCGCCGGGGCGGCGTCGAAGGGATCCGGCTGGGGCGCCGAGCCGAAGCGCTCGAAGAGCTCCTCCAGCCGGCCGTCGCCGTTGAGCGAGTCAAGGTTGCCGACCACGAACGCGGCACCCCGCGACGGCGACCACCGGCGGGAGCGGAAGGCGACAATGGCTTCGCGGGTGAAGGTGTCCCGGATGTGCTCGGTGGTGCCGAGCACGGGTCGTCCCAGCGGGTGATCGCCGAACACCGCCTCGTCGATGAGATGTTCGGCGAGGACCGAGGGCTGGTCATCGGCGCGGGCGATCTCCTGGACGACAACGCCCCGCTCGCGGTTGAGCTCGTCGGCGTCGATCCGGGGGCGGGCGACGAAATCGGTGAGCAGATCGGCCGCCTCCAGCCCCCGCTGGGCGCGGGCGGTGATGTGGAAGGCGACGAGATCATGGCTGGTGTAGGCGTTGAGCACCGCGCCGATGTTCTCCGCGGCCTCGTTGACGTCCCGGTAGGTGGGGTACTTCTCCCCGCCCTTGAACACAAGGTGCTCCAGAAAATGGGCCATTCCGTTCTCCTCCGGGCGCTCGGTGCGGGCGCCGGCGTCAAAGGCGGCGAGGATGGTCACCGCCCGGGTGCCGGGCACGGGGATGCGGTGCAGCCGCAGGCCGTTCTGGAGGGTCGTCACGGAGATCTGAGCCATGCCGGCCCCAACGGTAGCGCTCGCCCCCGCCATCCGGGGCAATCAGGCGTCGGCGCCGGGCTCCGAACCCCTGCCAGTCCCTTGCAAACCGCGTTGCAGACGGTTCCCCCACAGGACAAGCAGCAGGGGGGATCGCTACCCTCCCGCGCACCCCATGGCTACCTCATCGACATCCCCCGGCCGTTCGCGCACCCGCCAGGCGGCAGCGTCGAGCGAGCACCCGCGTCCCGCTGAGCGCCCCGCACGGTCGGCACGCCCGGTCATCGAGTTCCGCGGCGTCTCCAAACGCTACGGCTCCGACACTGGCCTCGAGCAGGCCACCTTCTCGATCGAGCGCGGCGAGTTCGTCTTCCTCGTCGGCTCCACCGGTTCCGGCAAGTCCACGGTGATGCGCCTGCTCATCAAGGAGCTGGAGCCCACCGGAGGCTCGATCCGCGTCGCCGGTCATGACCTGAACGAGATCCGCCGCAAGCGCGTGCCCTACTTCCGCCGCAACATCGGCGTCGTCTTCCAGGACTTCAAGCTGCTCCCGCACCGCACGGTGTACGACAACGTCGCCTACGCACTGCAGGTCACCGGCGGTAGCCGCAAGGAGATCCGGGCCAAGGTGCCGGACATCCTGCGCCTCACCGGCCTGTCGACCAAGCTGCACAACTATCCGGACCAGCTCTCCGGCGGTGAGCAGCAGCGTGTCTCGATTGCCCGCGCGTTCGTCAACCATCCGCCGCTGCTGCTGGCCGACGAGCCGACCGGCAACCTCGATCCGGAGACGAGCATCGACATCATGCGGCTCCTGTACCGGATCAACCGGACCGGAACCACCGTGCTCGTCGCCACCCATGACCAGACGATGGTGGACAAGATGCGCCGGCGGGTGCTGGAGCTTCACCGCGGGCGGCTCGTCCGGGATGAGGCCGCCGGCCTGTACACGCGCGACGAGTCCACCCGGGATCTCGCCCGGCGGCTGCGCGCCCCGTCGACTCGGCCTCCGGTCCTGTAGCCGATGCGCATCGGGTTCTTCCTGCGCGAGGCGTTGCGCGCGATGCGCCGCAGCGCCGCTCCCAGCTTCGCCGCGCTGGCGACCGTGCTCGTCACGTTGCTGGTGCTCGGCGTCTTCATCCCCATCGTCCAGGCGACCAACGGGGCCGCCGACAGCGTGCGCAGCCGCGTCGAGGTCGACGTCTACATGAAGACGAACGCGACGGGCGGCCAGGAGGCGCGGGTGCGCCAGGAGCTGGCGCAGACCCCCCATGTGCGGTCGGTCCAGTTCGTCTCCAAGGCGCAGGCATACGCGCAGCAGTCGAAGATCGACCCGGCCGCCTACAAGCTCCTGGGGACCAACCCGCTGCCGGACACCTTCCACGTGATTCCGGACAACCCGGCCAACGTGCTCGCCGTTCAGCAGTCGCTGACCACCGGCGGCAGCCAGGGCGGGATGATCGACTCCGCGATCCAGAGCGTCTCCAACAAGCGCACGGACACCCGCAAGATCCTTGAGGTCACCAACCTCGTCACGATCACGGCCGCCGTCCTGACCGTGCTCCTGGTCATCGCCTCGGTCCTGCTGATCGCCAACACGATTCGGCTGTCGCTGTATGCCCGGCGCCGGGAGGTGGAGGTGATGAAGCTGGTGGGCGCGACCGACTGGTTCATCCGGTGGCCGTTTGTGATTGAGGGCGTGATCGTCGGCGCGGCCGGGGCCCTGCTGGCGATCGCGGTCCTGGGGGTCTCAAAGCTCGCGCTGCTCGATCCCCTCGCCCACAACTGGTCGCTGATCGCCGCGCCGCGGACGATCCCGTTCACCGGGCTGGTCATCGTGCTCGTCGGTGCCGGGGTGCTCGTGTCGGCGCTCGGCTCCGGGCTGTCGCTGCGGCGCTTCCTGCGCGTGTAGACCCCGTCCCACCGCCCGCGGCTGGTGACCCGGGGGGCCGCCCAGCTACTCTCAAATCGCGCATGTATGGCCGTCGTCACCGCTCCCGCTGGCTCATCGCCGTGCCGGTCGTGGTCATCGTCCTGCTGGTGGGCGTGTGGCTCGGCGGCCATCCGAGCTGGATGCCGGAGCCGGTCCGGAGCACGTTCGTCGCTCAGACCGGCGATGACAAGCTGATCAACCAGGTTCTGGGCCTGCTGCAGAACGACTACTACCGCAAGGTCAGCCGCACGCAGCTGGTCAACAGCGGCCTGGCCGCCGCCGTCGCCAGCCTCAACGACCCGTACTCGCACTACTACGACCCGGCCGACTACCAGACCTTCCAGAACCAGGACACCAACCCCCACCTCAGCGGCATCGGCATCGACATCGACCCGGTGGCGCGCGGCCTGCGGGTGCAGGACGTGTTCGCCGGATCGCCGGCGGCCAAGGCGGGGCTGACGACCGGCGACGTGATCGTCGCCGTCGGCAACACGTCGCTGGCCAACCGCTCGGTGAACTTCTCGGCGTCGCTGATCAAGGGCAAGGCGGGCACCAAGGTGACCCTCACCGTCCAGCACGGCCGCCAGCTCCGGCGGGTGACGGTTGTGCGGGCCAACCTCGTCGTGCCGGTCGCCGCCAGCCGGATGCTCCATTTCCACGGCGTCCCGCTCGGCTACGTGCGCCTGACGAGCTTTGCCGTCGGCTCCGGACAGGAGGTGCGCCAGCAGGTTGAGAAGGTGCTGCACGCCGGCGCCCGCGGGATCATCCTCGACCTGCGCGACAACGGCGGCGGCCTGGTGGCCGAGGCGGTCAACATCGCCAGCATCTTCATCTCCAACGGCACGATCCTCTCCACCGACGGCCGGGCGCAGCCGCGCCAGGTCTACCTGGCCAAGGGCAACGCGATCGCTCCCACCATCCCCACGGTCGTGCTCGTTAACCAGAACACCGCCTCGGCGGCCGAGATCGTGACCGGCGCCCTCAAGGACCGCGGCCGGGCGAAGGTCGTCGGCACCCACACCTACGGCAAGGGGGTCTTCCAGGAGATCCAGCCGCTCGCCAACGGCGGGGCGCTCGACTTCACCGTCGGCGAGTACTTCACGCCCAACGGGCAGAACCTCGGCGGTGGCGGAGTGCGCCGCGGCCCGGGGATCACGCCGAACGTGTATGCGTCGACGCCGCCCAACGCGCGCACCGACACCGCGCTGACGGTCGCTGAGAAGACCGTCGCCGCCGAGCTGCGGTGAGCGCCCGGGCCGGTGACCCGCGCGCGACGTCGCGGGTCGCCCTCCTCGCCCGCCAGGGCAAGTTCCTGGTCGCCGAGCCGTTCTTCGCGCCCGGGCCGCGCCTCGTCGTCAGCCGCGACCGCAAGGCCGACGTCGGAGACCTGGTGGTGCTCGCGCCCAGCCGGGGCAACGGCCGAGGTCGTTCCGCCCGGGCGACGATCGCCCGGCGGCTCGGACGCCCCACCGTGGCCCGGGACGTGATCGGCGCGCTGATGCTCGACCGGGGCCTGCGGCGCAGCTTTGACCCGGCGGTGGAGCGCGAGGCTCGCACCGCCGCCGAGCGTGATGATGACTTCGCCGGCCGGCGCGACCTCCGTGACCTGCCGACGTTCACGATCGACCCGGTCACCGCCCGCGACTTCGACGATGCCATCTCGGCCCAGGCGCTCGGCGACGGCAGCTGGCGGGTGTGGGTCCACATCGCCGATGTCTCGGCGTTCGTCGCGTCCCGGTCGCTTGTCGATCGCGAGGCCTACCGGCGGGCGACGAGCGTCTATGTCCCCGGGGCGGTGGAGCCGATGCTCCCGCAGGCCCTGTCCAACAACGCCTGCTCGCTGGTGCCCGGAGCCGCGCGGCTGGCGGTGACCGTGGAGATGACGGTGGGGGAGAGCGGCGTGCGCAACGCGGCGTTTCACCGCTCGGTCATCCGCTCCGACGAGCGCCTGGACTATGACCGCGTCGATCGCATCTTCGCCGGGACCGAGGCGGCGGCCGAGCCCTGGGGGGAGCCGCTGGCGGCGGCGCGCGCGGCGGCCGCGGCGCTGCATGCCCTGCGCGAGCGGGGAGGGTCCGGCGGCGGGCGGCGCCCCGGCCATGTCGCCGTCGTGCTTGAGACGCCGGAGCCGGAGTTCCGCTTCGATCGCGACGGCCACGTGCTGTCGGCCGAGCTGGGCCAGCAGACCGAGTCCCACCGGCTGATCGAGCATCTCATGATCGCCGCCAACGAGCAGGTGGCCCGGCTGCTGCTGGAGCGCAAGATTCCCACGCTGTTCCGCGTCCACGAGCGGCCGGAGGCGACGGCGGTGGAGCGGCTGATCGACCAGCTGGCGTCATTGGGGGTGCCGACCCCGCCGGTGCCCAAGGGCCATCTCACTCCCCAGCAGGCTGCCGACGTCGCCGGCGAGGCCTCGGCACTGGTCGCCGACTGGGTGGGGCGCACCGGCCACGGCGCCCGCGCGCTCAACAGCCTGGTGCTGCGCTCGCTCAAGCAGGCCTACTACGACAACCGCAACCTGGGGCATGCCGGGCTGGCGTCGCCGTGCTACTGCCACTTCACCTCGCCGATCCGGCGCTATCCGGACCTCATCTGCCACCGCGGGCTGCTGTCGGCCATCGCCGGCGAGCCGGCGCCGGAGGCGACCTGGGTGGCCAATGCCGGTCCGTGGACGTCGACGAGGGAGCGCGAGGCGATGACGATCGAGCGCGACGCCGACGATGTCGCCCGCTGCTTTCTGCTGGAGCGCGAGCTGGCGGGCGCCGCGGACCCGGAGGCCGAGTTCGACGGCGAGATCGTGGGCCTGATCGGCGCCGGCGCCTTCGTCGCCTTCGGTGAGCACCTGCAGTACGAGGGCATGCTCCCGGTCCGGCGCCTGCGCGGTGACTGGTGGGAGCTCAACGAGGAGGCCACGATGCTCATCGGCACGCGCAGCGGCGCAGCGATGCGCCTGGGCGATACCGTGCGCGTGCGCGTGGGCCGCGTCGATGCTCCGCGAGGTAGGGTGGATCTGCTGCCCGCCGAGCCCGGGCAGGATTGAGAGACGGTCATGGCCAAGGGCAAGAAACGCAAAACCGCACCCGGCGACGTCGCCACCAACCGGCAGGCGTCGTTTCGCTACAACCTGCTCGAGCGGTTTGAGTGCGGGATCGTGCTCACGGGCACCGAGGTCAAGTCGCTGCGGGAGGGCAAGGCGCAGCTCAAGGACGCCTACGCCACCGTCCGCGACGGCGAGGTGTGGCTGCTCGGCGTCTACATCCCGCCCTACGGTGCGGCCACCCGCGACAACCATGAGCCGGAGCGCCCCCGCAAGCTGCTGCTGCACCGCTCAGAGATCGAGCGGCTGGTGGGGCGCACCCAGGAGCGGGGGCTGACGCTGGTGCCGACCCGGATGTACTTCTCTGGGCCAAGGTCCCGAGCCAAGGTGGAGATCGCCCTGGCCAAGGGCAAGGATCTCTATGACAAGCGCCAGACGATCCGCAAGCGCGAGATGATGCGCGACGTGCAGCGAGAGCTGCGCGAGGTCGGCCGCTGAGCTGCAGACGGCGCGCCACTGCCCGGGGCACGCGCTCCGGAGCCCGGGCGCTGCCCGGTTTCCGCGCCGGCTGCACGAATCTGTGCTTTTAGCCGGGGATTGCCGGGTACAACGCGGGTATGACCATTGGCACAAGCATTGCGCTGATCGCGGCGGGAGCGATCCTGCGGTGGGCGGTGACAACCCACGTGAACGGCTTTGACATCCAGACGGCGGGCACGGTCCTGTTTGTGCTGGGGATCGTGGGGCTCGTCCTCTCGCTCATCTACACGTTCGCCTGGTCACGCCGGACGGGCACGACAACGACCGCCTACGTGCCCCCTGAGGACCGGCCGACGCGGCGGTACTAGCAGCCCGTCTGAGGATCGGCCGACGCGGCGGTACCAGCGGCCCGTCGCCCGGCGCTCAGCCGAGCGTCCGGGGGAGGTGGGTGGCGTTCATGCCGATCACGAGCAGCGCCACCAGCGCGAGATAGACGGCCGCGACCAGCATTCGGTTGCGGGGGCTGACGCGGTAGTAGGCCTGCTGCTGGGGGCTCTGCGTGCGCCGGGACTGCCACCGCTTGTACGTCTCGTAGGCGGCGAACACGGCGATGATGAGGATGATGGGGTTGGGGAAGACGAAGGCCAGCACCACGATTCCGGCAAAGCCGGCGAACCACATCCACGGCGTCATGGCCGCCATCGCGCGGCCGCCGTCGAGCGGGACGACCGGCAACAGGTTGAACAGGTTCAGGAACAACCCGGTGTAGGCCAGGGCCCGCCAGTAATCGTGGCCGGTCACGTGCCAGATGAGGATGCAGGCGGCCGAGCCGATGCTTCCCAGCACCGGGCCGGCGAGACCGACGCGCGCCTCGGCCAGCGCGTTGTCCCCAAGCGAGCGGGCGCTGACGACGGCGCCGAGAAACGGGATGAACATGGGCGCGGTCGCCCGGATCCCCTCGCGGCGCAGCTGGATCACGTGCCCCAGCTCATGGACGAGGAGGAGGATGACGAAGCCGATCGCGAACGAGAACCCCCAGATCGTCGCGTAGGCGGCCACCGAGACCGCCATCGTGCCCGCCGTGGTGAGCAGCTTGACGTTGCCGAGGAGCAGGAGGATCGCTTTGGCCTTCGCCAGGAGGGCGAGGATGGCGGCCCCCAGCGGGGCGATCCGCCGCCGGTAGAACGACTGGCGCGGGCGGGAGGGCGCGGGCCGGGGCTCCGGCTCTCCGAGCGCCGGCTGGGCGGCGTAGGGGGCCGCCGGGGGTGGGGACTCCGGCAGGGAGGGGGGTGGGGAGGGCGTCCAGTCCATGGTTGTCGTACAGGAGATTGTCGCAGCCGGTCATCGATGCTTATGAAGGTCTTCACCCGGCCGGACGGCGGTGGCGGCCGGGTTGTCCGCGCCGCCGGTCTCATCGGCGGATTGGCCCGGATTCCGCGGCCTTTGCCGCCTCTATAATCGGATGTACAGACATACCCCCAGGGGACGACAGGCTTCGACGTGGTCGGCTCGTGGGGGTGGTTGCGAGTCGAGGTCCCGGGAGGCCTCGTAAAACACCCGGGAAAACAATAAGTGCGGACTCTCACGAGTACGCGCTCGCCGCTTAGTCACTAAGCACTAAGCCGTGAGCTCTCGGCCCCCCGTTCGCCTGCGGCGGGGGTGCTGGGATCAACCAGCAGGCTCGCCCGGTGAGGTCCGCTTCAGCCGATCCGGGGACATCTCATGAAGCTGGTCCTCCACAACCCCGCCGGCGAGGCGAGTGGAGGATGAGATCAGAGCGCCGGCTACGCTCGTAGACGCCACCTTTCACGCGACCGCGGACGCGGGTTCAATTCCCGCCGTCTCCACCTTTGCAAAGCATTCGAACCGCTCCCGCACTAGCGGGGGCGGTTCTTCTGTGTGCGAGCTATCGGTGGTGACGGCGTCGCAGAAGAGGGAGTCGTCCGACGTCTGGAACCCAGCTCTTACCGGTCCTTCGAACTCGCACGCTGTTGACGCCGGCGCTGCTGTGGCTCCGTGCCAGCCGGCAGGCGCCCTCGAGGCTCAAAGCGCGCATACGAAAATCTCGACCTGGCTGCGAACTGCCGCGTCAGCGGGCAGATCGGGAATTCGGCTCCGGAGGATCGATCGATCTAACAGGCCCGCTTTCATAGCTGCCTTCGCATAGTCGAAATCACGCTGTTCGCCGCGGACGAGCTTCGCAAGGACCATGTCGTGGCGCTCCATGCAGTACGCAACCGGGTTACCGTGCCCCGGGATTGCGGGCTCGACGTCGACTTGGACAAGCCTGTCCATCCAGCCGGCCGGTGCCTTTGCCGTGGTTGGCCCAACCGCGTGCGCGAAGTAGCCGTTTGTGCGCTCGAACCAAGAGCCGTCGCCGAGGGCGCCATCGATGTAGTCAGCCTGGTCTGGATCCGCGAGAGGGTACATGTCGACTTCCATCGAACTGAGAAGCTCGTCAGGCGGCTCGGAGACTTCGCCGTGGATGGCCTGGCTCCCAATGATTACGAATTCGTCGAGGCCCACCGCGTCGGCTGCAGCCCGGATGACGTGCTCGAACTCTTCGCGGCGCATTCACCTGATCTCCGCGAAGATCTTGCGACGCTCCGCCTCCGTCAGGGCACCGGCGAACGGCGACGACTGGCGGAGGTCACGCATCATGGGAGTGTCAGCGCCGAGCGCGCGCTTCACCTCGGGAACTGGTCGGTCGAGAACGTCAAGCCACGCCTTCGCGTAGCGATCATCGATTCGGCCTTCTCTTTGCCACTGCCAAATCTGGTGGCGCGCCGCGTCAACCATCGTTCGTCGTAGACGCTTAGCGACGGCGCGATGGTAGGCGAGGCTACGCCGCTCAGCGCGACGGTGGCGGTCTTCGGTAATGGCTTTTCGATCCGCTTCGTCCGCATCGAGTTGGATGAGGCGTCGTGGGTCCAACTGCTCGGCGTACCGACGGCTCTCGAGGATCAGTGGTTCGATGCGATGCTGGCGCGTCCGGTCCTCAGGTTCATCGTCCTCAGGTTCGTCGTTCAGCGCTTCGTAGAGAGCCGCCACGGCACTGATGGGGATGCCCCTCCGGCCATCCTTGTCCATCACGACGGGCAGGTCGTCGGAGTCGATCCATCGTTGGAGGCTGGAATGGTGGACGCCCAACAGCCGTGCCGCCATCGACCGAGTGATCACGTCGCCGAGCTCTCGCTCCACCTCAGCACGAACCGTTGCGATGTCGCGGTCATCTGGATGGGCGCGCTCCGCACGCCGCAAGCGCAAAATTCTTTGGAATAGCTGGGTATTACGTTCAACGACGGCCATGCCTACGAGCATAGCTGCTCTATCCCAAAACCGCAAGTAATCCCAATTTATTGCGGTTTTGGTTGCCCGCAAAACCGAAGTTTTTGCCTCAAACCTGCGGTTTTGAGCCAGTCTGTTCGGTTCCAGCTGCGGACCGGATCTCTGAAGACCCACAAAGCGCCTTAGCGATCGTTTTGTCGCTGACTCCCAATGCGCGGGCGATCGCACGGTCGCTCATGCCCAGCTCCCGGAGGCGCTTCGCCTGCGCAGCGATCTTCAAGTAGGCGGGTAGCACGGAGCGGTCGATGACGATGGTTTCGACTCGGATCGCCGCCGCAGTTCGAATTCTTTGCGTCCGCGTCACCTTCCTCTCCTCCATGAGGCGTTCCAAGAAGTAGCGGCGCAAGCCGCCGGAACGCCCCATGGGGACCTGAAATCGCGGAAATCGCGCCAATCTGCCGTGCAGCTGGCGCTGATGCGGCTGCAGGCGGGTCAAACGGCCGAAAGCCGCCCACGGGACTCTCTCGCCTCGGGCGGCGGTCCGACTGATGGCGATGAGTGTCTGGCGCTAACGCTTGGGGCGCGTCGGCGGCTCGGGCGGCGGGTCCGGGCTCGGGGCGAAGCCGGCGTCGAAGGCCGCCGGTCCGTAGGGCAGCGCGAGGCCGTGGCGCTTGCCGGCGCGGAGGATGTTCTACAGCCTCCGCGCGCCGGAGACGATCTTCTCCTCCACCCGGGAGCCGGGCGCGAACTGGACCGACACGTGGCGCTGGATGAGCGTGGCGGTCGTCAGCGTCGTGCCCTCGCCAGGATCGCGGATCCGACCGCAAGCGCACCGGCCCGGGAGCGTCACCGCAAACTGAGCCGTTTGCGGCGGTCCCGGGACATCTCCTCGATCCCCAGCTGCTCGACCAGCCGGTACCGACGAGCTTGGACGCCAGGGTGGTCGGGGCCACCTCGGGCGCTCGTTACACCATTTCTACCGTTACGACCCGGACCCGGTTGACTGACGACCCGTCGCAGCGTCGCTTCGTGGCGGCTCATGCCCCGGGGCGGGCGTTTCCGGCTCGAGGTTCTCGACATAGGTTTCGACCTTCGTGCCCGTGGTGGCAATCCGGTCATGGTACTTGCCGCCCGTTCGCTGGTCCGCGGCCCTCCCGGCCTTCTCAACCGCCTGATTGATCTTGTCCGGGTGCGCGGCGGCGGCACCCTTGGCCTTCTTGGTCAGCTGCTTCAGCCTGTCCCCAAAGCCCATCGCCCTTCTCCTTTCACCGTGACTCACAGGTGAGGAACCGTGTCCAGCGTCCCAGGCCCCTCAGACGCCCACATCCGGGTAGCGCCGATGCGCGAAGGTGGTTCGCACCCATCCGGACGGTGCCGGGACGGGTCAGGCGCGTCGCTGCTACCGGACAGCTCCGGGCCGCCGCCCGTCGCGGCGCGGTCGCTCGGTCGCCAGGCGCTGGTTGGGTCGGTGGTGTGCCCGAGACGGAAGCGATCATGGGTTGGAGCGGCGTGCGCAAGAAGACAGCCTTCGGCGTGTCGTTCATCGCCGTATCGACCGGTCCTTCGGACGAGGCCCCGTACGGGCCCATGATCTCGTAGCTGCGGCGGCCCATTGCGTGAACGCCAGCGTCCTTGAGCTCAGGAGGCTCCGCTCCGTCGAGTCCTCGCCAAACCACTCAAACCCGGATGACCATGCCGGCGGGCTTCACGGACAAGGTCAGAGCCAGGGCGCGAGGGCCGAGACGCCCCGGCGAGCCATGGAGCGCGGGTCTAGCCGGGCAGGACCGTCATCGACATCACCATCGCGTCGATTTCGGAGAGCAGCCGGCACGACTCGTCGGTGGACCCGGCGGACACGTCGCCGTGGATCACGATCAGCGATGCCAGGTGGTTGGGCAACACCCAGTAGCCGACGGCGCGGGTTGTCGGAGCGGGACCCTCGGTCCCGCGGTTTGGCGTCCAGCTGACCTTCACAGCCGCTCCCCACGGCACTGATACCCGCTCGACACCGCAAGCTTTGCCGCCGGCTCTCGACGCAGCCGGCAACGCGGCACGCCGGGAGATCTCGTCCCAGTCGACGTCGCCGCCGCCGAGCCGTGGCACCAGCACGGGGCCGAGAACCAGCACGTTGGCGAAGGTGGTGTCGGTGCGGGTGGGCGCGGCGATGTGGGCGGCCAGCCTCAGGGGGTTGGGATCAGCCTGGGCGATGCGGTGGAGGTAGTCGCGGGTCGGCCTGAGGAGCGGGCGAATGACCGCCCCAGATGCCACGAACTCCCGGGCGAGGACCTCGAACGGGTCCCGCTTGAGCAGGCCCCGTCGAGGGGCATTGGGCGGCGGAACGTCCACCCACCCCCACGGCAGGGTCAGCGTCACCCGCGGCGGGTTGCGCGCGGGCTCATTGCCTGGCGAGGCGGTCGCTTTGACTGGGGTCAGGACGTCCTCGTCTTTCGTGAGCGTTTGTGCGTAGCTTGGCCATACTCTCATCCTGTCAGCAGCTGCGGGGACGTGGCGAGGCGAAGATGCCGGCACTCATTGCTGTCCGGCGGGTGTCGGAGCGCCTGCGCTTGCTTGGTGGCGGGTCGCATCGCGTGAGAGCAAGCGGCACGGCCCGGGCGGCGAGCTGCCAGCATCTGCGGTTGTATGAGCTGCCAGGTGATGACCCGCGGGGCATCCGGGGCTCCGGATCGATGACCCTCAGCCTGAAGGAGGTTGTGCGCTCGCCGCTGCGCAGCGTCGTCGCCGGGACCGCGGGAACAGCCGCGATGTCGCTGTTCTACGCGATCGACCACCGGCTGCATCCCCTGCACCGCGGCCCGCTGGACTACGACGACAGCATCGTCCCCGGCGAGATCGTGGCCAACATCCTCAATCTCTCCGGCGTCACGGGCCGAGACGAGGCTGAGCTGGCCCTGGCCCTGCGGTGGAGCTACGGCTCGGTGTTCGGCCTGTGGCACGGGCTGCTTCGCCGGCGCCTGCCTGAGCCGTGGGCGAGCACCGCGTTCGGCGCCACGTTGATGACGGCCACCCTGACGCTGTTTCCGCTGCTCGGCCGGACGCCCCCTCCGTGGCGCTGGCCGCGCGGCTATCTGGCGACGAGCTTCGCCTCGCACGCCGCGTACGCCGGCGCGGTGGCGGCGGCAGACGACGGGCTGCGTCGCTGGGGTTGAGCGAGGCGGGGGCAGGACGTCACCCGGCCGACAGGAGGACGCACGCGCCCGGGCCAGCGCGTTGGTGGGCGCCTCCGGACGGGTAGCGGCACTGCAGTGAGATTGCTCGATCAGCTTCTGTGGCCGACGCGTCTTCTGGGGCGAGCGCTGGAGGACGTGCACCGCATCGCCGATGCGGCCGTGTCGGTGGGGGCATTGGCGGTCGACGTGGCCGGGGAGCTTGAGCCGCTGAACCGCTGGATGCGCAGCACGGCGTCGGACCTGGAGCTGCTGCGACAGCACGCGGCGGGCATCCAGGCGGCGATCGAGCCGACGGTCGAGCACGTCAGGGTGCTGCGGGACGAGTTCGGCCGCGCCAACGACGAGATCGCTCGGCTGAGAGAGGCGTTTGGGCCTGAGCTGGCGGCCCTTCGCGAGAGCGCGGGAGGCATGCGGTCGGCGATTGAGCCGATGGTGCAGGACGTCAGAGCGCTGCGGGACGAGTTCGGCCGCGCCAACGACGAGATCGCCCGGCTGGGGGACACGTTCACTCCGGAATTGGCCGGCCTGCGCACTTCGGCCCACGGGATGCTTGAGGAGATCGGCCGTGTGAGGGAACTGCTCACTGGGCTTGACGGGGACATCCGCGAGATGGGGGACCGCGTCACGACCGAGATGCATGCCCTGGATGCCTCCGTCCGCGCGCTCGTCCGGGATGCCGACGAGATCAGCGACGTGGTGGAGCCGCTCCAGACGGCGACCGAACGTGTGGGCCGGGTCGCCGACCGGTTGCCGGGAGGTTCGCGCCGGCGGTCGTGATTGCCGCCCCGCCCGCGGGTCCGGCCCGCGCCGCCAGCAGCCGCCCGCGGTTGGCCCGCGGCTGCCGGCCCGGGGACACTGCGGTGGCTACGCTCCGCCGGTGTCGCCCATCGGTGCCATCGGCTGCCCCGGCCTCCGGGTCCTGTTTGTCGGCATCAATCCGTCCCTGCGTTCGGCTGAGGTCGGCCATCACTTCGCCCGGCCCGGCAACCGGTTCTGGCCCACGCTGCACGCGGCCGGTTTCACGCCGCGGCAGCTGACGCCGCAGGAGGATCGGCTGCTCCCGTCCTTCGGCCTCGGCGTGACGAACATCGCGTGGCGCCCCACCCGCGCGGCGGCGGAACTGACCCTCACGGAGCTGCGCGAGGGAGCGTCCGCGCTTGAGGCAACCGTCCGCGCCTGGGCCCCGAGACTGGTGGCGATGGTGGGTGTCGTGGCCTACCGCGCGGCGTTTCAGCGGCCGAACGCCGCGATGGGACTCCAGACGGAGGCGATCGGCGGCCGGCCCCTATGGATCCTGCCGAACCCAAGCGGCCTCAACGCCCATTACAGGCCGGCGGATTTCGCCCGGCTCTATGGGGAGGCGCGGCGCTACGCCGCCAGGCTCGGCGAACCGTCGCCGGCGGACGACGGCCGCGGCGTGGCATGAGGATCGGCTCAGAAAGCGGTGCGTTTACGCTCGCGCCCCTGAAAACGGGGTAGCGTAGAGGTGTGAGGGCACCGCATCCGTCTCGCTCAGCCTGGCGCCGTTCCGCGATGGTCCTGACGCTGGTGGCGGTTGTGGGGCTGATTGCCGCGGCCGTCGCCGCGACCGCGGGCGGCGCGAGCTCGCACCCTGCTGCGTCGACATCGACGCCGCGGGCAGCGACAACGCCGGCCCGTCGGGCCCATCGTGTGACCGGGCCACCGGCGGCCCTGCGCGTCGTTTCGCGCGCGCCGCACGGGACCGTCGCCGGCGACGCGGTCGTCCGTGTCCGCTTCTCGGCTCCGCTGGCTGCGCTGTCCGGTTCCCCGGCGCCCCGGATTCAGCCGTCCGCCGCGGGCCGCTGGTCAGAGCCGACGCCGACCACCCTGCAGTTCACGCCGACCGGCGCCTTTCTCCCGGGGACGGTCGTCACCGTGACCATTCCCAAGGGCCTGCGCGCCGCGGACGGCGGTCGCCTCCGCCACGCGGTCAGAGTCAGGTACACGGCGGCCGGCGGCTCGCCGCAGCGGCTGAGCCAACTGCTTGCCCAATTGCGCTACCTGCCGCTGCATTTCGTGTCCCGCGCCCGCGTGCCCTCAGCGGACACCGCCGCTCAGCAGCGCGCCGTCTACGCGCCGCCGAAGGGGCAGCTGCGCTTCGGCGGCGGCTGGCCGGCGGGGCTGCACCAGCTCTGGGTGCACAACCAGTCGCTCGTCGTCCAAGGTGCGGTGCGTGCCTTTGAGTCCCAGCACGGCCTGACGATGGACGGCGCCGCCGGGCCTCAGGTGTGGCGCGCGCTGCTCGCCGCCCGGGCACACAACCAGTTCAACAATGCCGGGTACACGTACGCGGTCGCCAGTGAGGCGAGCCCGGAGACGCTGACCGTCTACCACAACGGACATGTTGTCGTCCGCACGCCGGCGAACACGGGTGTCGCGGGGGCCCCCACCGCGCTGGGCACCTACCCGGTCTACGAGCGGCTGCGCAGTCAGACGATGAAGGGCACCAACCTGGATGGGTCCCACTACGCGGACTTTGTGCAGTGGGTGGCGTACTTCAACGGTGGCGACGCGGTCCATTACATGCCACGCAGCTCGTACGGGTCCCCGCAGAGCCTCGGCTGCGTTGAGGTTCCCTACGCCGCCGCACAGCGGGCCTGGGGGTATCTGACCTACGGCACGCTCGTCAGCGTCGTCGGCTGACCGCGTTCACCGGCGTCAGGGCTTTGCCGGCCTCGGCGAGGAGTGGGTCCGGGCTCGAAGCTGGGCCGCGGCGAGAAGCGTCGCGACACCGAGCGGGAAGGCGGCGATCAGCGGGATGGGCACGCCGGCGCCGGCCTTCTGGATCAGGGCCAGCCCAGCTCCGATGAGGAGCAGGCCGAGGCTGGTGCGAAGCGCGGCGACCGGCACCCGGCTGGTGAGCGCGCTGCCGATCCAGACGCCCGGCAGCGAGCCGATGAGAATGGTCGCCGCCAGGCCATAGTCGATGTCGCCGGCCACGAGGTGGGCGAGGGCGGCCGCCCAGAGCAGGATTGCGGCGTGAAACACGTCGGTGCCGACCACCCGCCGGGGCGTGATCCGGAAGACGAGGATCAGCGCCACGGTGATGAGCGAGCCGCTGCCGGCGGACGTCACGCCGAGCACGAAGCCGATCGTCAGTCCGAAGGCAACGGCCGCCGCCTTCTGGCCCCGGGTCAGTTCGACGTGGGCGCGCTCGCTGTCGATTGAGGAGCTGAGCAGGCGCCGCGCGAGCATCGTGATCCCGCACAGCACCAGGGCGGCGGCGACGGCGATCAGGACGATGTCGTCAAAGGACTGCTTGTCGCCCCGCTGCAGGGTCTTGAGCGCGACCACGCCGAGGACCGCGGCCGGCACCGACCCCAGCGCCATCCAGGTGGATATCGAGAGGTCAACGGTTCCCTGCCGCCAGTGCCGCCAGCCCCCCAACGTCTTGGTGACCGCGCCGTAGGCAAGGTCGGTGCCAATCGCGGTCACCGGCTGGACGCCGAAGACGAGGATCAGCATCGGCGTCATCAGCGAGCCGCCGCCGATGCCGGTCATACCGACGAGCACGCCCACGCCCAATCCGAAGACGACGATCAAGGGGTCTATGTGCACGGCTGCTCCTTGGCTCGAGAACGTCGAGCCGAAGTTTTAGCACATTCTCGACCGTAAAGGTGATAATTCTCAGGAGCGCGTGTGGACCCGCCACGACTCCGGGTCGACGATCAACTCCTGCACCTCGACCGGCAGCGCTCCGTCCGCCACCTCCGCCAGCGTCACTCGCTCCAGCACCAGCCGGAGGCTGGCCCGCACCGCCACCCAGACATCGCGCATCGCCGCCGCCGACCCCGTGTAGACCAGACTCTCCGGCGCCACGCCCTGGACGTTCGCGAGCGGACCCTCAACCGCGCGCAACACGTCGGCGAGGGTGATCTCGGCGGCCGGGCGGGCCAGGCGGAAGCCCCCGTCGCCGCCGCGCCGGCTCTGGACCAGCCCAGCACGCCGCAACGCGAGCAGGATGTTCTCCAGAAAGCGCGGGGGTATCTCCTGGGCCTCGGCGAGCTCGGCCACCTTGCGGGTGGCGCCACCGGCCGCGGCCAACTCGACCGCCGCTCGCACCGCGTAATCACCCCTCGCAGTAACCCGCATCGAGGGAGTGTCCCGCATCGGCGGGATGCTCCGCGCTCCCGCATCCCGGCTCCGTTCGCCGGAGCAGGATGTACGGGTCCATGAGGCCTTTGCCCTTGACCTCGATCGTCCCGCGCGCCCGGAGCGCATAGCCGTCCTGGAGGCGGTCACGGGTACGCGATGTCACCAGGATGGTTCCGGGCCGGGCGCAGGACTCCATGCGGCTGGCGGTGTTGACCGTGTCGCCCCAGAGGTCGTAGATGAACTTGGCGCGGCCGATCACGCCGGCGACAACAGGTCCGCTGTCGATGCCGATGCGAACCTGGAGCGGGAGCCCGGTCTGCGCCGCGACAGCGGCGACCGCGCACCGCATCGCCAGCGCCATCCCGGCGATCGCCGGGGCGTGGTCCTCCCGCGCGGCGGGGATGCCCGCGGCGACCATGTAGGCGTCTCCGATGGTCTTGATCTTCTCGACCCGGTAGCGCTCTGCCAGCTGATCCCACGCTCCGAATACACGGTCAAGGACCGCCACCAGCTCCTGTGGGTGCAGCCGCTCAGACAGGGGAGTGAAGTCGACGATGTCGGCAAACAGGACCGTCACCTCGGAATATGCATCGGCGATGATCTCGTGGGTCTGCTTGAGCCGCGCGGCGATCGGCGCGGGCAGGACGTTGAGGAGCAGCCGCTCGGATTTCGCCTGCTCGCGCTCGCGGGCTCGCACGAAGTACTGCAGCAACACGTACGCGGTCGCTGTCACCCCGGCGATGTTGAGCACGAAGAACGTGACGACGGCGGCGGTGGGGACGTGCGGCGCGGTGGCCGCCAGCGCCGGATCGAAGGCGGCCGACACCGCCACCAAGGCGGCGAACGCGGCCATCCAGGGGAGCCCCTGGCGGGTCCCGACGAACAGCAGCGCCCCCAGGGGACAGGTGAACGCCCACAGGCAGACGGCGGAGGAGTTACGGAATCCGCCGAGGCTCCACTGGAGCATGAACGGCAGCACGAGGCACATCCATAGCTGGCTGCGTCGGTACACCAGGTACCGCCGGGTGTGCGCGAACGTGTAGATGCCGAGAGCCGAAGTGAGCTGATACGCGAACGGGATCGCGGCGGGCACCCACAGGCCGAGCGCCGCAAAGGTGATCACCCAGACGCAGGCCAGGCAGGCAATCAGCGTCGACGAGAGCACCAGGACAGCCTTCCGGAGACGGAGCTCCTCGGAATCCGACGGCAGGACGCCGACCTCGGCGAGCGCCCGCAGCCAGTCCAGCGACCGCTGCGGCACCCGTCGAAGCCGGCGCCCATCCGCGAGAGGGACGTTCGCTCGATGCGCCAGCCCGGCGTTACGGGCGGGCTTCGAACACGACATTGAACGGTGTCTCGGCAACGCGCCGGAAGCGCGTGAAGCCGCCGGCCCTGGCGACGTCGCGGATCCGCGCCTCGCCGGCCTGGGCACCCAGCGCCAGGCCCACGTCCTGCGAGAGCGACGCCGGCGTGCAGAGCAGGGTGGAGAACGCGTAGTAGGCCCGGCCAACGGGATTGAGGTTGTCTTCGACGCGGTCACCCGCGTTGGGCTCGACGATCATCCACGTACCGTCGGGCTTGAGCGTGGCGCGGACATGCCGGGCGGCGCCGACCGGATCGCCCAGGTCGTGCAGGCAGTCGAACATCGTCACCAGGTCGTACCCGGACCCGCCGTAGGTCGCCGCCGGCTCGTTCTCAAATCGAACGCGGTCTTCGACGGAGGCCTCGCGCGCCCGGGCGCGTGCGGTGCCGATCGAGCCCGCGTGGTAATCCGAGCCAACGAACTGCGAATGCGGGAAGGCCGTGGCCATCAGGATGGTCGAGGCCCCATGCCCGCAGCCGACGTCTGCCACCAGCGCGCCTCGCTGGAGCTTGGCCAGGACCCCATCCAGCGCGGGAAGCCACTCAGCGATCAGGTGCGCGTTATAGCCCGGCCGGAAGAACCGCTCGCAGCCCTCGTGCACGTCGTCGACGTGCTCGTGCCATCCGAAGCCATCGCCGGTCCGCGCCTTCTCGATGATCTTGGGCGCATCAAGCACGGAACCGAGCGCGATCTGAAAGAACCCGGGTAGATACGCCGGGCTGTCAGGGTCCGTCAGCGCGACCGTCTGCTCAGGCGGCAGCGTGTAGCGACCGCTCCCGGCGTCATACGAGACGTAGCCTCCGGCGGCCTGGGCGTTGAGCCATTCGCGCACGTAGCGCTCGGCCGTCCCGGTCCGCGCCGCCAGTTGTGAGGGAGTCACCGCTTCGGTTGCCGCCAGCGCCCGGTAGAGCCCAAGCTTGTCTCCCATCACCACCAGCGCCGCGTTGAGCGCGGCCCCCACCTCGTCGACGGCGCGGAAGACAAAGTCCATCAGCTTGTCGCCGTCCACCTGCGCGGGGGGGCGGTGGTCGATTACGGTCATGTCTGTCCTCCTTACGGCGGTTGCTTGGCGCCCGTGACGCCCCTGGAGCGCACGACAGGCTGTGCACGCCCGCAGCGAAGGTAGGGCGGGTGGGGCACCGCGTCCATGAGGCATTCGCCCCATAGGCGCACGGCGGCCGCAGGCGCGCCGCGGCTACTGCTGAGCCGGCGCGCCCAGGATCGGCGGCAGGCGCGCGACGGTCGTGTCGCTTGCCAGGAGGCCGTGTTCGGTCGCGAACAGCGCGGCGGCCGCGCGGCTGGAGACGCCGATCTTGGCGTAGATGTGCTCGACGTGATTGCCGACCGTCTTGGGGCTGATCTGCAGCCGCCGGGCGATCTCCTTATTCAGTCGCCCGCGGGCAAGCAACCTCAGAATCTCGACTTCGCGCGCGGTGAGTCCCGCCGGCCACACGGTCCGCCGCGCCGTCTCGTGACCGGCCGCGGCCAGCACCAGGTCGACGGCCTGGCCGTCCAGACGGCCGCCGCGCACCTCCGCCCGCAGTTCGTCCGCCGCCGCGCCCGGTGGCAGGGCGTCTCGGTGGGGACGGGTTTCGGCCATCGCGCGCCAGACATCGGCGGCGGCCAGGATCCGGGCCGACGGCGACAGCCCGGCGGCCCTGAGCCCCCGCGGGTAGCCCGATCCGTCAAGTCGCTCGTGATGCTGGGCCGCCAGGTCTCCCAGCGATGCGAGCGCCCGGGACGTGCTGAGGATCCGCTCGGTGAGATACGGGACCATGCGAACGCGCTCGCGCTCGACGGCAGTCAGCGGGCCGCGCTTGTCCCAGATGGAGTTCGGCACGCCAAGCCGGCCGAGGTCGTGCAGCAGCGCGGCTCGGCCGAGCGTCCGCACCTCGTCCTCCGGTAAGCCCCAGCGCCGCCCAGCCCCGGCCGCCAGGTCAGCAACCGCGCGTGCGTGACCGGTCGTGTATGGCGACTTCAGGTCCACGAAATCGGCGATCGCCTCCAGCGCTGAGTCCAGCTCACTGTCTGGGAGGGTCACGCAGAGGCTCGGTTGGACTGCGATGACGGACTCCCAGCTGTTTGTGTCAGTCAGCGGCGCGAGCAGTCGCTCGGCCTCCTCGCAGAAGCACTCCACCACCTCCGGGTCAAACTGCGTCCCGCTGCGTTCGCGCGCCACCATCACCGCGGCCGCGACACCCCCCTGGCGATGAAACACTTCGACGACGTCAGCGAGTTGCACCAGACGCACTGGACGGCTGATCTGAGGACCTGCCAGCAACCCGGGATCTCCCCTGCCGTCCCACCGCTCAAAGACCTGCTGTAGGGCATCGCGAACCGCATCGCCCAGTCCGAGTCGCCGGGCGAGGTCGCCGGCGAGCAGGCAATGTGTCCCGTGCATCGACTCCATCGCCGAGCGTCCCGTGATGACAAACTCAAACGCGGTCCGCACCCGGCCTGCCGCACGCGCGCCGGCGCCGAGATGCCCCAGCACATATCGCGCCTTATCTGTGCCGACGAGGTCGACCGCGTACAGGTCCGCCTTGGCGGCAATCTCATCCCCAAACCAGCGCGCCTGCTCGTACGCGTCCGCGTGGCAGCCCACCCACGCCAGCAGCGCCACCCAGAACGCGATCAGCCGCTCCCGCTCCGCCAGCCCGTAACGCTCGCCCAACTCCTGGACGAGCACGCACTCGCGCAGCACCGCCTCCATCGGCTGCCCCAATCCCAGATCAGTCCCCAACGACAGCGCGGCGATCAGTTCAGCGAGGCAGACACCAGAGTCCCGGTCGCCCTCGACCACGCCGCCAAGTCTAAGTCCGCCGCGGCCGAGCGTGCGGGACGGCGCGCGTTGTGGTAATCCGGCTGTGCCAGCGGTACGCTCTGCGCGAGGTCCACCCAAAGCCGGCGCCTGAGAACGGCGCGGCGTCAACCACCGGGGAGGTTGAGAATGGGCCAGAGGCGCAACCGTGTGCTGTCCAACCTGATCGGAGCGGCACTGCTCGTTGGGGTCACCGCCTGTGGTGCAACCGGCTCATCACCCTCAGGCAGT
This sequence comes from Solirubrobacteraceae bacterium, assembly GCA_035702755.1. GTDB lineage: Bacteria > Actinomycetota > Thermoleophilia > Solirubrobacterales > Solirubrobacteraceae > Palsa-465. The sequence continues at coordinate 46,020 of DASSZQ010000223.1, forward strand.
GCCCACGGCTCCGGAACGGCGGTCGCCGCCAGCGGGAGCCAGGTTCCACTCAAGAGCGGCGAGAACCCGGCGCACCAGGTGCTGTACGGCAAGCGGCGCGGCGGCGCGCTGACGGTCTATTCCAGCGCAGACTTTGAGCACCTTGATCCGGGGGAGGCCTACTACACGCTGGACTACGCGGTCATGTATGCGACTCAGCGACCGCTGTTCACCTATCCGCCGGACTCGTCAACGACGCTCGTTCCTGACCTGGCCAGCGAGATGCCGACG
>DASSZQ010000040.1:0-32594 GCA_035702755.1 Solirubrobacteraceae bacterium
TTATGGAACTTCGGCAGCTGCGGTACCTGGTGGCGCTCGCTGAGGAGCTGAACTTCACGCGGGCGGCCGCCAAGGAGCACGTCGCCCAGCCGGCGCTCTCCCAGCAGGTGCGGCGCCTCGAGGAGGAGGTGGGGCTGGCCCTGGTGGAGCGCACCACCCGTCACGTGGCGCTCACCGAGGCCGGCGCGCTGCTCGTCGTCCGCGCCCGGCGCATGCTCTCCGAGCTGGAGGCGGCCGAGACGGAGCTGGACTCGTTGCGGGGCATCCAGGCCGGGCACGTGACGATTGGGGCGATGCACACCATGGGCCCGGTCGACCTGTCCCTGCCACTTGCGCTGTTCCATGACCGCCACCCCAACGTGGGGCTCACCGTCCGGGAGTACTCCAGCGAGGAGATGGCCGAGATGCTGCGGGTCGACGAGCTGGACCTGGCTTTTTTGTCGGTCACCGAGCGCGTCGAGGCGCACGGGTTGGGCCTCCACCAGCTCGTCTCCGAGGAGCTCGTCGTCCTGCTCCCCCCGGATCATCGATTGGCCGGCCGCAGGCAGCTGCGGATGGCGGAGCTGGCCGACGAGCAGTTCATCAGCTTCCGCGAGGGCGCCCGCCTGCGCGAGCTGCTGTTTGGGGCCGGCCGGCTCGCCGGGTTCGAGCCGCGGGTCACGCTCGAGTCCAACGAGAGCGCGCGCATCCGCCGCCTCGTCGCCCGCGGACTGGGGGTGGCGATCCTCCCGCGGTCAGACGCGGAGGGACCCGGCGCCGAGGTGGCGGTCGCGTCCCTGGTGGAACCGGCGCTGCGCCGCGACATCACCCTGGCCTGGCGCGAAGGGCGCCGGCACCCGCCCGCCGCGGCGGCGTTTCTCGATCTCGCCCGGGAGACCTTCGCCGACGCGGAGCTGACCGAGAACACCATCGAGCAACTCTACTTTTAGGTCTTTTTAGGTAGATCCGGACCTGGCGGTCCGTTCCGCGCCGACGCTTGTGAAGTTCCTGGTAAGAGCGGCCTTCGCCAGGTGTAACCGCCGGGCCCTTCAGGGGAATTCCTAGTAACGCAGCGACCAATTGAAGGGTTTGCTGCGTAAGGCGCGCCCAGGCGGGAATCCTCGACCTGTGGGCGAAAGAGATCGTCTGTCCGCCGGCTTTGTTAGCGGCCACAAATAGTTAGTTCGACGATCGTCGAACTAGTGCTATTATTAGCCGCGGAGAAATACCTATGCGAGATACGGAGAACGCCCTGAACAGCTTTGACAACGATGTTCACGAGCCCCAGGCAACGGGTCGCTCGGAGCATCACGACACCAACCAGCGCCCGCGTACCCGCGGCGAGCATGGTTCGTCGGCGGCGGCCCCGTCGCGCCGGCGTCAGCCTCGCCGCCGCAGCACCCGGTCCGGGGAACACCGCGCGACGGGTGCCGAGGCACGGCTGAGCGCAGGCGCCTCGAGCGGCGCCATGACAGAGAACTCGCTTGACCTCTTCCTGCGGGCGGCGCGCGCTCACGCGCTGCTGACCGCTGATGAGGAGATCGAGCTGGCCAAGCGCATCGAGCGCGGCGATCTGGCGGCCAAGGAGCGGATGATCAACTCCAACCTCCGCCTCGTCGTCTCGCAGGCGCGCCGGTACCAGGGCCACGGCCTGCCGATGGAGGACCTCGTCCAGGAGGGAATGCTTGGACTCATCCGCGCTGTCGAGAAGTTCGACTGGCGGAGGGGTTTCAAGTTCTCCACCTACGGCACGCTGTGGATCCGCCAGGCGCTCCAGCGCGGACTGCAGAACCACGGCCGGACCATCCGGCTGCCGGTGCACGTGGCCCAGCGTCAGACCAAGGTGCGCAAGGTGGAGAGCGAGCTGTCCACCAAGCTCGGCCGCGAGCCGACCGATGAGGAGATCGCTGCCGAGGCCAAGCTGGAGGTCGAGGAGGTCGCCGAACTGCGCGAGCTCACCCGCGGCCTGACGAGCCTGGACCAGCCGGTCGGTGAGGACGGCGAGACCGCCTTCGGCGATCTGCTGGCCTCCGAGCGCCCGGAGCCGACCGAGGAGGTCGAGCAGGCCGAGCGCGAGGAGCTCATCAGCGGGGCCGTGGCGCGGCTCCCGGAGGCTGAGCGCAACGTCATCCGCCTGCGCTTCGGACTGGCCGGCGCCGAGCCGCTCAACCTCCGCCAGACCGGCATCGAGCTGGGCATCCCGCTGTCAAAGGCGCGTGAGCTTGAGCAGCAGGGCCTCAGCCGGCTGGCCATGAGCAACGACCTCGAGGAGCTCCGGCGCGCCGCCTGAGCCGACGAGAGTCACCGTCTTTTCAGCGCCGGTCGCGGGCAGTCCGCGGCCGGCGCTCGGTGTTTAAGGCTGCAGTCGTTCCTCGCCGCGGGTGGGGTCAAGCTCGTCAAGCCGCGCGATGGCGACCGCCGCCTCGGTGATCTCCGGCTCGGTGCGCACGCGCGCCGAATAGATCGACTGGGCCCCCAGGCGGCGGGCGATCACGGTCGCCTCGATGACCGCCACCAGCGTCGGCGCCATGAGCGAGTCGAAGTTGCGCGTCAACTCCAGCACCAGCACCAGGCCGGAGAGCGGGCCCTGCATGGCCGCGGCCAAAAAGGCGCCACCGCCGATGATCGCGTAGCTGCCGAGCGTCGCCCCGGGCCACAGGTGCATCCAGAGGTAGCCGAGAATCCCCGCCAGCAACGCTCCAATGGTCAGGGTTGGGGTGAACAGGCCGCCGGGGGATCCCGCCCCCAGGCAGGCGGCCGTGGCGAGCGGCTTGAGCACCAGCAGCACGCAGGCGAGGCCGAACGACAGGCTGCCGATCGCCTCGAGCTGCACGATCCCCTTTCCGTTGCCGAGCAGCTGGGGGTAGGGGATCGACAGCAGGCCGAGCGCCAAGAAGACGACGAACGGAGCGAAGTACCGCGCCGAGCCCTGGGGACGGTGCGAGGCGGCGAAGGCGATCAGCCGCACCCAACCGATCGCGGCCAGGCCGATGATGGGGCCGACGATGGCCGCCCATGCCAGCTGCTCAGGATGGACGGTGTAGCTGGGCAGGCGATACGTGGGCCCGGTTCCCAGCGCGACCCAGGCGACGGCGGTGGCGATCACCGAGGTGGCCAGCGCCGGCAGCACGAGCGCCAGCGAGACGGTGCCGAGCAGCACCTCAAGGGCGAACAGGGAGCCACCCAGGGGCACGTTGTAGACGGCGGCGAATCCCGCGCCCGCGCCGGAGGCCACCAGCAGGCGCCGCTGCCACACGGGCAGCCCCGCCCACTCCGACAGCCAGCTGCCCACGGCGGAACCGGCGAGCTGGGGCGCCGCCTCGCGTCCCAGCGACACGCCGAGCCCGACGGTGACGATTGACAGCACCCCCCGGGCAATGCTGGGGATGCCGGCCACCCGGCCCCCCTTGAGCCACACCGACTCGGCGACCTCCGTGCCTCCGGAGACCGGAAGCCGGCGCAGGACGATCGAGCCGACGACGACGATCACCGCTGCGACCTGGAGCGCAACGATGTGGCGCCATCCGGGTGCGGCCGCGACGCCGTCGAGAAACGGTCCTGTCCCATACCCGTAGGCGATGTGCTCGACGAGGTGCAGCAACTCCATCAGCGCCGCCGCGGCCACTCCGGTGATGACGCCGAGGGCGACGACGATGCCCCAGAAGCGCATGCTGTAGCCGGCCACGATGCCGCGGCCGGTGACGTTGGCCTGGTGTGAGAACCATTTGCGCGCCCGGTGGTCGGGAGCTCCGGGCTCGGTGGGTGTCGCCGCCGCGTTGATCGCGCTCACCGCGCAAGCGTGGCAGGTTTGGCCCCGGCGGGCGGGCGTTTCGGTGCCCGCCCCGGCACCCGGAGGGCACGGGGCCATACGCGCTAGGCTTGCGCCGTGGCTTCGCTCCGGTATCGCCGCGTCGTCGTCAAGCTCAGCGGCCGCGCCTTTGCGGGAGCCTCGCCGTTCGGTCTTGACTCGGCCGCTCTGGGCTACGTCGCCGATCAGCTGATCGCCGCGCGCGAGCTTGGCGTGGAGGAGGCGGTGGTCGTCGGCGGCGGCAACTTCTTCCGCGGCAACGTCGCCGACGAGTGGGACATTGAGCGTGCCGAGGCCGACAACATCGGGATGCTCGGCACGGTCATGAACGGGATCCTCCTGCGGGGCGTGCTCAAGCACCGCGGCCTTGAGGACGTGCGCCTGATGACGGCGCTGCCGATGCCCTCCATGGCCGAGCCCTTCATCCGCCTGCGGGCGTTGTCGCATCTGGAGCGCGAGCGACTCGTGCTCCTCGCCTGCGGGATCGGCCAGCCGTATGTCACCACCGACTATCCCGCGGTCCAGCGGGCCATCGAGCTGCGCGCCGACGCCATCCTGCTGGCCAAGCATGGGACCGATGGCATCTATGACCGCGACCCGCGCCGCGAACCCGGCGCCAAGCGCTACGACAGCCTGCGCTACAGCGACGTGCTTGAGCGCGACCTGCGGGTCATGGACCAGGCGGCGATCGTTCTGGCGCGTGACTACGAGCTGCCGCTGCACGTCTTCGACTTCGACGAGCGCGACGCCATCTCCGCCATCTGCTGCGGCGAGAACCGCGGCACCTACATCTCGCCGACGACGAGCCTCGTGCAGTCGCCGGTCGCCCCCGTCGCCTGACCTCCCGGGCGCCCGGTGGCGCCTACCGGGGCTGCGCCGCGCCCAGGGCGTGCACCAGTTCCTCCAGCGTCCCGGCGAGGATGCCGCCGCTGTCCAGGATGAAGGCCTCCAGCTGGAGGTTGAGCCGCGCCCCCGGCTCGCCGGTCTCGCGCAGATCGCTGCGCCAGCCGAAGCACGTCAGGCCGAGCGCCGCCGCGTAGCCGACCTCGGCCGCGGTTCCGGAATCGACCTCCTGGCCGTCCAGATAGGCGACGAGCATGGCGCACGTGCGGATCGCCGCGGCATTGCGCCGACCGATGTCCAGCGCCAGCTCGGCCAGCCGGCCGCGGTCGCGCGCGGCGGCGAGCTCCGCGGCGGTGGTCATGGCCCAGGGATCGACGGGCTCGACGACACCGGCCAGGGCCGGTAGGTAGACGTGCTCGTAGTAGTCCCGGCCCGGCGCGGTGAATCCCAGGGGGCTGGCGACGTAGCAGCGCGGCCGCATCAGCGCAATGTACGCGGTCGCCGCGACGCACTGAATAGCCGCCGATAGGCGTCAAGTCATCGGCCGGTCGCGCCGATAACAATGCCGGATCGCGCGCCCCCGGCAGGTCGCGCCGTCCCCCGTTACGCGACCTTAGGAGTTCCCCCATATGTCTCTGAGGCATGTCCGGCCTCTGCTGGCCGTTGCCTGTCTTGCCCTGATGCTGACGTTCGCCGCCACCGGGCGCGCCGCGGCCGCCGGCACCGTCTCCCTGGACCAGGCGGCGTACACCGTTCATGAGAATCAGGGCAGCCTGGCGATCACGATCGTCCGCTCCGACGACCTCAGTGTCCCGGAGCACGTCGGCTACGGCGTCAAGCAGCAGGATGCCCAGGACGGGATCGACTTCCACGCGATCCCCAACACCTACATCACCATCCCGGCCGGTCAGAGCACCTACACGTTTTCGGTGCCGATCATCGACCGCGGGATCAACGGCACACCGGTCCATGCCCTCGCCTACCTCTACGGCTCCTGGCCGGACGCGATCGGCACCACCAACTCGCTGATCACGATCCTGCATGACGACCCGCTGCAGGTGCGCGACGCCACCAACCCTCTCGGCATCGCCAGCGTCACCAGCACCGACCCACTGGTCGGCGCCCAGCTGTTCGTCGACCCGCAGTCCCCGTCGGCCCAGGCTGCGGCCCACACCTCCGGAGCGGCGCGGGCGCTGTTGGACGACATCGCCCAGGAACCCGGCGCGCATCGCTTCTGGATGTGGAACATGGGCTCCAACGTGGCCGGGCAGGTGGCCCACTGGCTGGGCACGACCCAGCTGGAGCAGCCCGGTAGCACCGTGATGATGTCCAGCTACAACCTCGTGCACGGCCCGTGCGGGAGCACGGCCACGCCGGCGGTCGCTGCCCGGTACCACAACTTCATGCAGCAGATGGCGGCCGGCATCGGCAACTTCCACGTCGTCTACTTCTTGGAGTTCGACTCGCTCATCACCACCCCGTGCCTGACCCGCTCAGAGCTGGCAATCCGCGAGGGCGAATTGCGGGACGCGGTCTCGCTGCTGGAGGCCGACCCGCACGTCGTCGTCTACCTTGACGGCGGCGCCGCTGACGCCATCCCGGCGCGCCGGCAGGCCGCTCTGCTGCGCGCCTCCGGGGTCGCCCAGGCTCAGGGCTTCTTCCTCAACTCCACCCATTTCGACTGGACGAGCAAGGAGATCCACTACGGCCAGGAGATCTCCCGCATGCTCGGCGGCGCGCACTTCGTCATCAACACCGGTGAGAACGGGCGCGGGCCGCTGGTTCCCCGTCATCGCGTTCACCACGGCAACGAGGTTCTCTGCAACCCGCCCGGCCGCGGTCTCGGCCCGCTGTCGCTGAGCAACGACGTCGCGCAGCCGACCGGCTACACCGGGCTTGACGGGCTGCTGTGGTTCTCCAATCCCGGCGGCAGCGGCGGCCAGTGCGTCAAGGGCGCACCGCCCACCGGGACCTTCTGGCCGAAGTACGCGGAGGGTCTCGCCCGCCACTGGGTCAACACGGTCAGCGGGCCCCACTTCCGGCTGCTGAGAAGCCGCTAGGAGGTTTCGCCGTTCTGCGTCCCGTCCGCCGGTGCTCTCCGGCGGACGGCGACGCACGGCCTCGGCGCCGGAGGCGGCCCCGGCCGGTCAGCTGCCGCCGACGCTCAGGAGCGTGGCGCTGGCGGGCGGGAGGCGGACGACGAAGCGATGCTGGATCGCCGGCAGGGGCACCCGCCGCACCGGGCCGGTCAGCGTGCCGGAGGTGGTGGTGGCCCCAAATGACTGCCCGCCGATCGTGATGCCCGCGCGCGCGCCGAGGCGGGGGGCGCGCAGGCGCTCCGCGACGGCGGTGGCCGCGCTGCCGGGAGCGCGCACGGCGGTCGTCACCCACCGGCGCCGTGAGCGGTTGATGAGCACCACCCGGACCCGCCCATCCGGAGCGCGGGTGGCCCAGACGGTGACCGCCGAGCGCCCGCGGACAGCGGTGGCCAGCAGGCGCGACCCGGGCGGCGCCGCCCTGGCGAACATGAGCATGCCGTAGTACATCGGCCTCACCTGCGCCGTCCACCGGCCGCCGGAGTGGGCGAAGGCGAACGGTTCATAGATGGCGTCGCGGAAGGTGTGGACGTTGACGCCGTCCACACCGACCCGGGCCATGTTGAACAGCGTGTCCAGGATCCACAGCGCCGACGCGAACGTGTCGCTCACCCCGCGGGCGCCGCCGCAGGAGACGCTGTTGAGCTCGTCGGAGCGCAGCGCCAGCCCGTGGGCATGAGCCACCCGCACCGCCCCGCTCAGGCTGTCGGCCGGACCGCTGGCCGCTGCCGGTGCGAGCAGGTTGGGGATGGTGGGATAGGCGGGCGAGGTGCGCGGGGTGAAGCACCGGTGCAGCGGATAGCGGTGAAACGTGACGACGCGCACGCGCGGGTTGGCGGCCAGGTACCGGCCCAGATGCGATAGCCACACGGGCGAGCCGGAGGCCGGGCCGACCAGCGGCACGCTGCTCGGCAGAGCCGAGGCGATGCGCGCGTAATCCGGCAGGTAGGCGCCGAAGCCATAGGACGCGGGGCGGCCGGTGACCGGGGCGCCGCTCGGCGTCGCGTACCAGCCGAGCGTGCCGTAGACCTCCGGCTCATTGCCGAGCTCAAACCCGGCGATGTAGCGCCGGCCGATCGCGGCCAGGAGGGCATGGGATTCGGTGTGGGCGATGGCGGCGCTGTCGGCCTCGAAGTTGATGCCGAGGATCAGCCGCGCGCCGAGCGCTCGGGCGGCGGCGCGCGTGGCCGCCGCCCAGCGCGCGCCGATGGTGTACTTGACCCCGGCTGGCTGGGCGACGCCCGGAGTCCGCCACCACGTCCAGTCGGTGGTGTCTCCGCCGAAGCGGATGACCGGCGACTGGCCCGGGGTCAGCCCGCGCACGAGGGCGACGAACAGCGGGTTGGGATGCGACGGGTCCGAACCGAAGTAGTAGAACGCCGAGCGATATTCGATCGAGAGCCCCACATAGCCGGCCGGGACCGGACGGCTGAGGGGAGCAGCCGCCACATCGATGCGCAGCGCGTGGCGCGGCAGCGTCGGCTGGGGGTCGGCCCCGCTGGCGGTGATCACGCCGATGGCGGCGATCATCGCGACGAGCACGCCCGCAAAGACGAGCACGCGGGGCCGGCGCCGGGCACGCGGCCGGCGACGCGCGGGTGAGGCGGCCGGCCGCGCGCGCCGCGGCGTCCGGGGGCGGTCAGCGGCCATGGGCCGACTATGCCAGCCCGCGTGTTCATCGTCGTTGCGCCTCCGTTCACGACGGGTGTGGGCCGGGAAGGCGCCAGAACGGCGCGACGAAGCGGGCGCCACCACCGACGGGCCCGCCGCCTCGCCCAGCGGCCGTCGGACCGGGCGAAGACAGGCGGCGGTGAAACGGGAGCCCAGGGGGGCGCCCGGAGGCGGGCGAGGCTCCGCTGCGGGGGCGAGTCTGTTCGAAAATCGGATCGGGTTCCGACGATCTCGAACGCAACTGCCGCTATCGGCCGCTCACGGGCGAAATCGGACGGCGCGATCCGGGTTTCGAACGGGACGGAGGCTTCGCCCGCGGTCGGCCCTCCCGTCATCGCCGCCGTCTCGATACGGCCTGGCCGGTTTGAGGGTGGCCGAGCGCGGCGGCCGCGGAGGGCCGCGTGTCGGTCAGCCGGCCGGGCGCAGACGGGCCGCCTCCGCGGGCGCCAGACCGGCATCGGTGTGCGCGAGCACCTCGCCGTGCCGGACGCCCACGGTCTTCAGGAAGCGCTGCTGTCCGAGCGTCAGCGCGATGAAGTGCCCAAGCTCAACGAGCTCCGGCTCGGTGAAATGCTGGTGCAGGCGATCCCAGAGATCGTCGGCGGCCAGGGACGGGTCCCAGGCGATCGCCATCGCCCATTCCAGCGCCGTCCGCTCCCGGTCGTCAAAGCGCCCGGAGCGCTCGAAGTCAAGGATCTCGTCGACCTGATCCTCGGTGGCTCCCTGGGCGGCGGCGAGCACCGAGCGCTGCCCGCCGCAGTACTCGCACTGGACCGATTTGGAGATGTAGAGCCGGCAGAGCTCCTTGATGGCGTGGTCGCAGACCCCCTGGCGAAAGCACGCCTCCCAGAAGTGGTTGAAGGCCTTCATCACCTCCGGGTGGTGCAGGCGGATCGCCTGGCTCTCCGGCCGCGGGGTGCCCAGCGTCCGGGCCCGCTCCATGATCTCTCCGAGCTCTGGATCGGTGATGGTGTCCGGGTCGACGTAGCTGATGTGGGGCATCCGCACTCCTTTCGTCAGCGGGCGGGCGCAGCCACGCCCAGGCGGCCGGCGACGCTGTCGGCGATCGCCTCGGCCTGCGGGAGGAACGCGTCCTCCAGGGTGGGGCTGTACGGGATCGGAGTCTCGGCAGTGGCGAGGATCCACGCGTCATCGAGGTCATGCAGGCCCTCCTCGGCCACCGCACCCACCAGGCCGCTGGCCCAGCCCCCGGTGCGGGGTCCCTCCTCGACGGCGAGGATGCGGTTCGTCCGGGCCACGGACTCCAACACGGTGGGGAGATCGAGGGGGCGCAGGGTGCGGAGATCGACCACCTCCGCCGAGATGCCGAGCTCCGAGAGCCGGTCGGCGGCGGCGAGCGCATCGGGTACGCCCTTGCCGACGGAGACGATCGTCAGGTCGGCGCCCTCGCGGGCGATCCGGGCGCGGCCGAGCTCAATCACCTCCTGGCCGGGCTCAGGCGGCGGCCCCTTGACCGAGTAGAGGCGCTTGTGCTCCAGGAACACGACCGGGTTGTCGTCGCGGATGGCGCCCTTGAGCAGGCCCTTGGCCTCGGCCGGCGAGGAGGGGAACGCGATCTTCAGCCCGGGCACACCCTGATACCACGTTCCGTGCGTCTGCGAGTGGATGGCGCCAAACCGGCCGCCGGCGCCGACCGCCGAGCGGACCACGAGGGGCACCGTCCCCTGCTCGTTGGAGATGTACCAGAACTTCGCCGCCTGGTTGACCAGGCTGTCCATGGCGAGCGCCATGAAGTCGCCGAACATGACCTCAAAGACCGGCCGCAGGCCGGTGACCGCCGCGCCGTAGGCGGCCCCGGCGAGCGCCAGCTCAGAGATGGGGGTGTCGAAGACGCGGTCCGGGCCAAAGCGCTTGTAGAGATCCGGCGTGGCCTTGAACACCCCGCCGGCCACGGCGACGTCCTCGCCGAAGAAGATCACCGACGGATCGCGCTCCAGCTCCTCGGCGAGCGCATCGCGGATGGCGGTCCTGAACTCAAGCGTGCTCATGACGAGAACTCCGTCGCCGCGTCGGCGGCCGGGTCTGGATAGGGAGCGGCCAGCGCCCGCTCGACGGCCTGGTCAAGCTCGGCGGAGATGGTGTCCTCAACGGCGGCGATCTGCTGCTCGGCCAGCCCCTGCTCCAGCAGCCGGGCGCGGGCGATCCGGAGCGGATCGCGCTCCAGCCACTCCTCCACCTCCTGCTTGGTGCGGTACGGAGCCGGGTCGCTCTTGGAGTGCCCATAGTGGCGGTAGGTCCGGCACTCCAACAGGGTCGGCCCGTCGCCGGCGCGGGCGCGGCCGACCGCCTCAGCGGCCGCCTCCCGGACCGCCCACAGGTCGTTGCCGTCGACGACCGCCGATGGCATCCCGTACGCGGCGGCGCGGCCGGCGATGTCGGCTCCGGCGGTCGCCTGGGCCATGGGGGTGAACTCGGCGTACAGGTTGTTCTCGCACACAAACAGGAGCGGGAGCGAGCGGACGGCGGCCAGGTTCATGCCTTCGTGGAAGTAGGCCTGGTTGGTGGCCCCGTCCCCAAAGAAGGCGGCCGCGACCCGGCCCTCGCGCTGGGCCGACATGGCGGCGCCCAGCCCGGCGGCGATCGATCCTCCGACGATCCCGTAGCAGCCCACCAGTCCGTGCTCGATGTCGATGACGTTCATCGACCCGGCGCGGCCCCCGCACACGCCCGTCGCCCGGCCCAGCATCTCAGCGATGAGCGGCTCCGGTTCGGTTCCCTTGGCCAGGGCGTGGCCATGGCCCCGATAGGTGCCGGCCACCCAGTCCGACGGCTCCAGTGTCATGCAGACACCGACCGCGACGGCCTCCTGGCCGGCGTACAGATGGGTGGTCCCGTGGACCTCTCCGCGCAGAAACAGACGGTGCATGGCGGCCTCGAACTGGCGGATGAGCAGCATCCGCCCGTACGCCTCCAGAAACGCGCCGGTGGCGTCCTGCTGCTCCGGCGAGTGGAGTCTGGCCATCCCATCTCCTCCCAGCGACTCGAGTTCCGCCATCGACGGCGCCGATCGGTTACGATCCTACAGCAAACGTTTGCAATGCGCAGCTGAGGGAGCGTGGAGTGGCCACCGAGATCGTGATGCCCCGCCTGTCGGATTCGATGGAGGAGGGCACCGTGCTGCAGTGGTTCGTGGCCGAGGGCGACGCCGTGGCCGAGGGCGAGCCACTGGTGGAGGTGGAGACCGATAAGGCCAGCGTCACCTACGAGTCCGAGGTGTCTGGGACGCTGCTCTCCATCGGCGTGCCGGCGGGGGCGAGCGCGGCCGTGGGGGCGACGATCGCGGTCGTCGGGGCAGCGCAGGAGAACGGGGCGGGGGCGGTCCGGGCCGCGGTCGCCGCGGCGTCGATGGCACGGGTCAAGGCCTCGCCGCCCGCCCGGCGCGTTGCCGCGGCGCCGACGACACGGGTCAAGGCCTCGCCGCTTGCCCGGCGCGTTGCCGCTGAGCTCGGGATCGACCTGTCGACCCTGACCGGGACCGGTCCCCAGGGACGGGTCATCCGCGCCGACGTGGAGCGTCGCGCCGACGCCGTCGGAGGAGGCGGAGGCGGAGACACGGACGGGGCCGCGCCTCCGGCGGCCGACGAGACCACCCGCCGGCCGCTCACCCGCATGCAGCAGACGATCGCCCGGCGCATGGCCGAGTCGCGCGCGACGGTCCCGGACTTCGAACTGCGGGCCGAGGTCGACATGACCGCGCTGGTCGCACTCCGCGAGCAGCTGCGGCAGGTCAGCGACCCGGTCCCCTCCTACAACGACTTCATCATCCGAGCCGCGGCCCTTGCGCTGCGGGAGTTCCCGCGGGTCAACGGCTCCTACCGGGACGCGGAGCTCCACGAGCACGCCCGCGTCAACGTCGGGATCGCCGTCGCCGCCGAGGACGCGCTGGTCGTTCCCACCATCTTCGACGCCGACGCCAAGTCGGTCGCCGAGATCGCCGCCGCCTCGCGGGAGCTGGCCGGCCGGGTCCGCGACGGGTCGATCACTCCCGCCGAGCTGGCCGGTAGCACGTTCTCGGTCTCCAACCTGGGCATGTACGGCGTCGACAGCTTCTCGGCCGTCATCAACGCGCCCCAGGCGGCCATCCTGGCCGTGGGCTCCCTGCGGCCGCGGGCGGTCGTCAGCGCCGAGGGCGCGGTCGTCGCCCGCAACACCGTCAACCTCAGCCTCGCCTGCGATCACCGCATCCTCTACGGCGCCGACGGCGCTCGCTTCCTGGCACGCCTGCGCGAACTGCTGGAGCAGCCGCTGCGCCTGCTGATCTAGGCGGTCCCGCCGCGCACCACCGGCGCGCGTCCGTCCCCGTCGCCATCCCGGGAGGCAGGAAGCGGCGCCAGTCCGTCGTCGACGAGAACGTCCTCAGGTTCCAGTGCCAGTCCGGAGCCGTCGGCGGCGAGTTCGATCAGGGCCGCGAAGTCGACGTCGTTGCCCTTGATGCCGTACAGCGACTGGATGATCTGCTCGGCGGCAGCAGCCAGCGGCATCGCCACCTTCATCTCCCGCGCGGCCTCAAAGCCGAGATGGAAGTCCTTGAGCAGAAGCTCCGGCGTGAACGTGGGCGTGAAATCGAGGTTGACGTAGGCCGGGCTCTTGTAGCGAGTGAAGGTGGAGCCCATCACGCTGTCGTTGAGGAACTCCAGGAAGTCGGCCCGGCTGACCCCGCCCTTCTCGGCGAGCACGGTGATCTCGGCCATGCACTGGGCGACGATGCCCAGCATCAGGTTGTGGCAGATCTTCACCAGGCGGGCCCGCTCGCCCTCGCCGACGTAGGTGGCACGCCGACACAGCAACTCCAGGTACGGCCGGGCCCGCTCCCACGCGTCCCGGGGTCCAGAGGCGACGATCGTCAACCGTCCGCTGGCCGCGACCTTGGGGTTGCCGCTGACCGGCGCCGCCAGCATGGCGGTGCCCCGCTCGCCGGCGCGGGCGCGGATCCTTTCGGCCACCGCGGGCGAGATCGTCGTTGAGTCGACGATCAGCCCCGGCTGCGTGTCCGGGCGCGACAGCAGCGCGCCGACCACCTCCTCAACGTCGGCCGAGCCGGCGACGCTGGTGAAGACGATGTCGCAGTCAGCGAGGTCGGCGGGCGAGTCGACCACGGTCGCGCCCAGCCCCTCCAGGTCAAGCGCCTTCTCACGCGTGCGGTTATAGACCGCCACCTCGTGGCCGGCGCGGAGCAGGCGCGTCACCATCGCGCGGCCCATCCGGCCGACGCCGACCCAGCCGAGGCTCGTCGATTCGTCTCCCATCTCTCCGGTACCTCCGGTGCAATCGATTGCGAAGCTGGGATGTTATGTTGGCCCCTCCGATGCGTCAAGTGGCGTAAGCTGAGCTGCAATCGGTTGCAACCCCGGAACAGGAGGCCACGGTGGGACTGCACAGCTACGGCGTGATGGGCGTGGACTGGGAGGAGCGCGTCCGCTTCGACCGCCTGCGCGAAGAGCGGCTGGCGCGGATCAGCGGGCTGCTCGCCGAGTCCGAGCTGGGGGCGCTGCTGTGCTTTGACATGTCCAACATCCGGTACGTCACCGCGACGCACATCGGCACGTGGGCGGCGGACAAGCTCAACCGCTTCTGCCTGCTGCCCCAGGGCGATGAGCCGATCATGTGGGACTTCGGCTCGGCGGCACGCCATCACCAGCTCTACAACCCGTGGCTGGGAGACGGGCGCTCGCGAGCCGGCATCTCCACGATGCGCGGCGCCATGTCGCCGGAGTCCGGGCGCGCCGAGGACGTCGCCGCCAAGGTCCACGCCGAGCTTGAGCAGCGCGGGCTGCTCGGCGAGCCGCTGGGCATCGACGCCATCGAGCCGCCGGTCCTGTTCGCGCTCCAGAAGCTGGGGATTCAGGTCGTCGACGGCCAGCAGCTGATGCAGCAGGCCCGGATGATCAAGACGCGGGACGAGATCACCCTGCTCAACACCGCGTGCGCGATGGTGGATGCCGCCTACGAGGAGCTGTACCGCGCGATGCGCGCCGGCATCCGCGAGAACGAATGCGTGGCCCTCGTCAACCGGGTGCTCTACGAGATGGGCTCGGAGTTCGTGGAGGGGGTCAACGCCATCTCCGGCGAACGGTGCAGCCCCCACCCCCACGTGTTCACCGACCGGGCCCTCCGTCCGGGAGACCCGGCCTACTTCGACATCCTGCACAGCTACATGGGCTACCGCACGTGCTACTACCGCACGTTCGCGGTGGCCAGCGCATCGCGCCCGCTCGTCGACGCCTACAAGCGCTGTCGCTACTACCTGGACGCCGCCATCGAGCTCATCCGGCCCGGCGTCACCACCGCCGAGGTCGTCTCGGTGTGGCCGCGCGCCCAGGAGTTCGGCTTCCCGGACGAGGAGGCGGCGTTCGCGCTCCAGTTCGGCCACGGGGTCGGCCTGACGATCTGGGAGAAGCCGATCTTCAGCCGCCTGGTCTCACTCGATCACCCGGAGGAGATCCAGGAGGGGATGGTGTTCGCGCTGGAGACCTTCTGGCCGGCCTCCGACGGCTGGTCGGCGGCCCGGATCGAGGAGCAGCTGGTCGTCACCGCGGACGGCTGCGAGATCATCACCCGCTTCCCCGCCGAGGACCTGGTCATCGCCGGCAAGCCGTATTTCACCGCCGGCGGCACGCTGCCGCTGGGGCGCGATCCGGAATCCAACCGCAACACGCTGCTCGACGCCGACGCCCGGGAGGCCACACCCCGTCCGGCGGCGGACTATCCCGCGTCCAACGGCGCCTCGGCAACCGACAGCACCGCCGCCACGATCCCCTCATAGCCGGTGCACCGGCACAGGTTGCCGGCGAGCGCCTCGCGGACCTCGGCCTCGCTGACAGCCCCGCCGCGCGCGCGCAGCAGCGCCTCGGCCGCCATGAGAAAGCCCGCGGTGCAGAAGCCGCACTGGAGCGCGTGCTGCTCGGTGAACGCGCGCTGCAGCGGCGACAGCGCACCGTCTGACCCGGCGAGTCCCTCAACCGTCCGCAGCGATCGGCCGTGAGCCTGCACGGCGAGCATCAGGCAGGAGCGGATCGGCTCGCCGTCGAGCTGCACCGTGCACGCTCCGCACACCCCGTGCTCGCAGCCGACATGGGTACCGGTCAGGCCCGCCTGGTGGCGGATGAAATCCGACAGGAGCGTGCGCGCCTCGACCTCGTCCTCATACACGGTCCCGTTGATCGTCACCGAGATCTTCACTGGATCCGCTCCAGGGCCCGAACGATCAGCGTACGGATGACCGCTCGCCGGTGATCGTGCTCCACGCCCGCGGCCGCCAGCCCGGCCACCTCGGCGGCCGGCGCCCCGCCGAGCAGGGCCCGCTCGGCCGCCGGGACGCGCACCGGCACCGGCCCGGCGCCGAGCAGCGCGACGGCGGCGCGCTCGCCGGGCGCGTGCACCACGGCGACGCCGGCGCTGGCAAAGTCCCCGTGGGTGCGGGAGTGCTCGGCAAACGCCATCCGGGCTCCGGCGGGGACGGGCGGCACCTCAATCTCCACCAGCAGCTCACCGGTCTGCAGTGCCGTGGTGAGCGCCCCGCAGAACAGCTGGTCAGATGACAGAACCCGCTCCCCGTGCACCGAGCGGATCCGAAAGCGGGCGTCAAGAGCGGTCAGCGCCACCGGCAACTCGGCCGCCGGGTCGGCGTGCGCGACCGACCCGCCGACGGTGCCCCGGTTGCGGATCGCGGCGTGGCCGACGTGCCGGACGGCGTCGCGCAGCAGCGGCCACCCGGCGGCGACGACGTCGGAGCGCAGCAGCGCCGCCTGCCGCGTCATTGCGCCCAGGCACAGCGTCCCCTCGCGCACCTCGATGCCGACCAGCTCGGTGACCGGGTTGAGGTCGACGAGCAGCCCCGGGCGAGCCAGACGGAAGTTGAGCAGCGGGACGAGGCTCTGGCCACCCGCCAGCGGCCGGGCGTCCTCGTCGGCCACCAGCTCAAGCGCCGCCGTCAGCGAGTCCGGAGCGGCGTAGCGAAACGGCGCGGGCTTCACCGCCGCCCCCGGGCCGCCAGGGCGCCGAGCGCCAGGCCAAGGGCAAGCGCCGGCGCGCCGCGGCGCACGAGTACGCGGACGCGCCGCGCGGTGGCGGCGGAGGGCGTGTGAGGGAGCGCCGTCGTCTCCACGGGCGGGCCGGGCGGCGACCCGGCCGGACCCTCGCCGAGCGCCCGCCACAGCTTCTCGGCGGTGAACGGCGGCGCCACGACCCGTCCCCCCAAGGCGTCGGTGACGGCATTGGCGACAGCGGCGAGCGTCCCCACGGCCCCGGCCTCACCCGCGCCCTTGGCCCCCAGCGGGTTCAGCGGGGAGGGGGTCTGCACCTCCCCGGTGATGATCGGCGGGATCTCGGCGGCCGTGAGCAGGCTGTAGTCAAGAAACGATCCGGTCCGCAGCTGCCCGGCATCGTCGTAGATGGCCTCCTCGGTGAGGCACTCACCCAGCGCCTGCACCGCCCCGCCGAGGACCTGGCCGTGGACGAGCAGCGGGTTGATCACGGTGCCGGCGTCGTCGACGGCAGCCAGGCGCTCCACGCTCAGCTCGCCGGTGGCGCCGTCGATCGACACGTTGGCCACGTAGGCGCCGGACGAGAAGACGTTGGCGGATTGAAACCGGGCGGTCGCCTCCAGGGGTTCCGGGTCCCCGCCGGCGCCCGCCGCCTCCGCCACCGTCTCAGCGAGCGCCGCCCACGACAGCGTCCGCTCGCCGGCACTGAATCCCTCGGCGCCGTGGCCGACCGCCGCCGGATCGCAGCCGGTCAGCGATGCCACCCGCTCCCGGGCGCGGGCCACGAGCTCGTCGGCGGCCAGCGCCACCGCCGAGCCGCCCTGAGCCACCGACCGGCTACCGAACGTCCCCACTCCCGCTGGAGTCAGGGCGCTGTCGCCAAAGCGCAGCGCAACCGCGTCCACAGGTACGCGGAGCCGGTCGGCGGCGATCTGGGCGAACGTGATGTCGTGGCCCTGGCCGTGGGGGCTGGAGCTGGAGGAGACGCGGAACCGGCCCCCCGGGGTGAGGGCGATCTCCGCCGTCTCCCAGGCGCCTCCGGCCCGCTCGATGAAGACGGCGACCCCCCTCCCCCGGACCGCACCTGCAGCGGGGCCGGCGGTGTCGGCGCGTGGCCCGGCGGGAGCGCCGGTCAGGCCCAGCGCCAGGTCCAGGCAGCGCTCGAAGTCCCCGGAGTCATACTCGAGGCCGGTCGCGGTCCGGTACGGGAACCGGCGGATCAGATTGCGCCGGCGCAGGGTGACACGGTCGATTCCCGTGGCCCGCGCGGCGGCGTCGACGAGGCTCTCGATCATGTAGGCCGCGTCCGGTCGCCCGGCACCGCGGTAGGGGCCGGTGGGGACGCGGTGAGTGCGGACGCCGCGCACCTGCACCTCGGCCGCCGGAATGTCGTAGCAACCGGTGATGAGCGTTCCGGCGGTGTGCGGGGGCACGGTCGTCGTCGTCAGCAGGTAGCCGCCGAGGTCCGCCCACAGTCGCGCCCGCAGCCCCAGCATGCGTCCCTCAGGATCCAGCGCCAGCTCCAAGTCGCCCTCGATGCCCCGCCCCTGGTAGGCGCCGACGAGGTTCTCCAGTCGGTCCTCGGTCCACTTCACGGGCACGCCGAGCGCCAGCGCGGCCGCCGCGACCGCCGCCACCTCAGGCGCCACCACGCCCTTGGAGCCGAACGCGCCGCCGACGTCCGGGACGATCACCCGCACCGAGTGCTCCGGTCGCGCCAGGATGTGCGCAAGCTGGGCGAGCGGCCGATGAGTGTCCTGGGCCGAGCACCAGACCGTCAGCACGTCCGCGGCCGCATCGTGCTCGGCGATCGCGCCCCGCGCCTCCATCGGCGCCGCGATCAGCCGCGGCAGGGCATAGCTGCCGGAGACGACGTGCGCCGCGGCGGCGAAGGCCGCGGCGACGTCGCCACGGCGGGCCGACCAGCCCATCATCACCAGGTCGGAGTCGCGGACCGCGAGCACCGGCTCGCGCACCTCGTATTCGACGTCGACAAGCTCAACCCCGTCCTCGGCGAGCGCGCGCGACGGCGCCAGCACGATCGCCACCGGCTGCCCGGCGTAGCGGACCTCGCCCTCGGCCAGCACAGGATGGGCCTCCCCGGCGCGGACCTCGCTGTCCCGCGGCTCCATCACGGGATAGCGCGCCGCCACGGCCGGCAGGTCGGCGGCGGTGAGGACGGCCACCACCCCCGCGGCATCGGCGGGAACGCGCACCGCAGTGATCGCCGCGTGGGCGTGCGGGCTGCGGACAAACGCCGCGTGGAGCGCTCCGGACGGCGTGATGTCGTCCAGGTAGCGCGTCTCGCCGCGCAGGATCCGGTCGTCCTCTCGCCGGGTGAGCGGCGCACCGATCAGTCCGGAACCGCTCACCGCAGCCGGTCAGCCATCCAGTCGGCGACGAGGGGCCGGTACTTGTACGGGATGTTGTTGCAGACGTGGGTGCCCTCGTCAAACAGCACCCACTCGGCCCCCGGCACGGCCTCAGCGATGCGCCGGGTCTGCTCCCAACCGATCACCCGGTCCAGGCGGCCGGTGACCACGAGGCACGGCTGGCTCACCCGCTCGGCCACCCCGGCGAGGTTCAGGGCGTGCGCCCGCTCACGCGCCTGCGCGTCATCGGCGGCGCGGGTGTGGTGGCGGACGGCCTCGCGGGTGAGCGCGGGCAGGGCTTCCCATTCGGCGGCGAAGTCGTAGGGACCGCTGACACCGGCCACGGCACGGACCCGGGGCTCGCACGCCGCGGTCCGCACCACGTAGTACCCGCCGAGGCTCACGCCGACCGCGCCGATCCGGGCGCCGTCCAGATCACGCCGATCCGCCACCGCGTCCAGCATGGCGGCGACGGCCACCTCGTAGTCCGGGCGGATGCCGACCGTCAACCCGGTCTCCCCCTGGCCCGGTCCGTCGATTGACAGCGTCGCCATGCCGCGCTCCAAGAAGACCGACTCCCAGTGCCAGAACTCCTCCTTGGCCGAATCCAGGCCCGGGATGAGAACCACCAGGGGGAACGGCCCGTCACCGGCGGGGCGCCGCAGGTTGGCAACGGCGACGGCGCCGTCGAACGGCGCCTCGACGCGCTCGGCGCGCGGGTCCAGCAGACGGTGCGCGGCCGACATCGCCCGCACGGCCGCCAGCGTGTTGCGCCGGTGAAGCTCCGGGTCGCGCACCCAGACGAACTTGGAGAAGTGGTAGCTGACGGCGGCGCGCAGGTACGCCTGCCCGGCGGTCAGCCGCGCCCCGCGCGCCCGTGCCACCTCGGCCAGGGTCATGTGGACCTCG
This sequence comes from Solirubrobacteraceae bacterium, assembly GCA_035702755.1. Taxonomy (GTDB): domain Bacteria; phylum Actinomycetota; class Thermoleophilia; order Solirubrobacterales; family Solirubrobacteraceae; genus Palsa-465. The sequence goes on from DASSZQ010000040.1 coordinate 19,682, forward strand.
GCGGTGCGCGTCCAGGCGTCCAGCCAGCCCTCCCAGGAGGCGATCGCCCCGGTGGTCCGAACGAAATCGTTGTAGTCGATCCCGTTCGCGATGAACCGGCCCGCCCAGTGGTGAACGGCCGCCTGAACGCGCTCGTCGCCCACCGCTGCGCCTCAGCCCCGGACGGCCGTGCCGCCGGGCGGGGTGCGCTGGGCCCGACGGCGGTCCAGGCCGGCCAGGCCCCCGGCCAGCAGGTCGCCGGCATCGAAGCCGAGATCCGACAGCATCACCACGGCCGCATTGCGGCCCGGGCCGCCGGTGACCGAGCCGCCGGGGTGAGTGGTGCCGCCCGTCTGATACAGGCCGGGGATCGGCATCCGGTGCTGGGCCCAGCCGGGCGCGGGACGCTGGGCCCCGCTGTAGCTCAGCGACCGGTCGCCCCCGTGGAATGTCCCGCGCCACATGTGCGGGTTGGCCCGTTCCAGGTCGACCGGAGAGACGATCAACTCGCCGAGGATCGTGTCGGTGTCGAGGTTGGGCGCCGCGCGCCGCAGGTGGTGAAGGTGGACGTCGGCGATCTCCGAGCGCAGCTGGGCCCATGCCGCCGCCGGATCCGCAGCGGCGACGCCGACCGGTGAGTAGGGCTGCATGCCCAGGATCTTGACGGTGTGGCATCCGTCCGGAGCGCGGCTGGGATCGGCCACGGTGGGGGCGGGGAACAGCAGCCAGGCGCCGTCGCGCACCAGGCGCCCCTCGCGGACGTCGCGGCCCATGCGCAGGATGTCCTGCGGCCAGCCGGCGACCCCCGCGGACACGCACTCAAGCAGGCCCCCGTCGCGCGTCGGATAGCGCGGGGGCTCGGTGGTGGCGTAGTGGGCGGCAAACGCCGACACGCCCTCGTCATAGGTGTCGATGCCGTAGCGGAAGTCCTCGTCCCAGGCATCACGCGGCGCCATGTGCACCAGGTCCTTGACGTGAATGGACGAGAGGACGGCGCGGGCCGCGATGTGGCGCTCCCCGTCCTCGGTGACAACGCCGACGCAACGACCGCCGTCGAGGATGAGCTCCACCACCCGGCGGTCGCAGAGAACCTCGCCACCTCCCTCCTCGATCACCTCCACGAGCGCGCGAGCCAGCTCGCCGGACCCGCCCCGCGGGAGCGTCCAGCTGCGGCGCTGGCGGCCGAAGACGATCGAGTAGGCGAGCGGGCCGGAGCCGGCTGATCCCACCGGCTGCCCGGTCTGGAACGCCATCCACAGCATGAACGACTGGACGTGCGGGCTCTCGAATTCCCGGCGCACGACCTCCCACGCGCTCATCGTCGCCCGCCGCCGCCAGCGCCCGCCGCCGGGCAGGCCGTCAAGCAGCTGGTCGAGACTGGGGCCGAAGCCCACCGGGGTGAAGCGGCTGCGGTTGAAGGCCTCCTTGACGGCGTCGTACTCGGCCAGCAGCCGGCGGTAGGCGTCGGCGTCGCGCGTCGAGTAGTAGGCGATCTCCTCGCACGTTCGCTCCAGCGAGAGCCACATGGTCAGGCTCTCTCCGTCCGGGAACACGACGTGGCCGACCGGGTCCGGCGCGAGGTAGCTGAGCCCGTGCTCGGCGATCAGACCCAGCTCGTCGGCCGACAACAGCGGGTTGGTCTGGATGAGCGTGTGCCCGGTGGAACAGGAATCCAGCTTGAAGCCGTCGAGGATGAGCTCCTCGGAGGCGACCCCGCCGCCGGGGACGGGGCGGGCATCGAGCACGCGGCAGCGATAGCCGGCCCGGACCAGATACGCGGCGGTGATGAGGCTGTTGTGACCGGCGCCGGCGACGACGACGTCGGCAACCGCCTCACCGGCCGCGCTCATGGGGCGGCGGCGGTCACGGCACCCCCCAGGTAGAGCGCGCCGATCTCCGGATGCTCCAGCACCTCCCGCCCGGATCCGGTCAGCCGGACCATCCCGTTCTCCAGCACGACGCCGTGGCTGCTCAACGCCAACCCGGCGCGCGCGTTCTGCTCGACGAGCAGGATCGTCTTGCCCTGCTCCTCGTTCATGAGGCGCACCATGTCGAAGACCATCGCCCGCGTGGAGGGGTCAAGTCCCATCGAGGGCTCGTCGAGCATGATCAGGACCGGGTCGAGCATCAGGCAGCGGGCGAACTCGACCAGCCGCTGCTGGCCCCCGGACAGACTTCCGGCCTTCTCCTCGGCCCGCTCGCGAACGATGGGGTACAGCTCCTCCACCGCCGCCAGTCGCCGGGCCGCAAGCGCCGAGTCGCGGAGGCTGTAGGCGCCCATCTCAACGTTCTCACGCACCGTCATATCCGGGAACAGGCTGTGCGCCTGGGGAATCTGCGCCACCCCGCGGCCGAGGATCTGGCGGGGGGCGAGGCCGGAGATGACGTCGCCGTCGAAGTGGATCGCACCCAGCCGCGGCCGCAGCAGACCGCTGATGGTTGCCATCAGCGTCGACTTGCCCGCGCCGTTGGGGCCGACGACGCAGGTGATCCCTCCACGGGGCACCTCCAGCGTCACGTCCTTGAGGATGTCGCCGCCCCCGTAGCCGGCCGTCACCCCGCTGATGCGCAGCAGTGCCTGTCCGTCCGGCCCGGCGGGCCGCGGCCGTTCCCGGGGAGTCTCGGCGACGACCGCAACGCCGTTTCGGTCGCGCGCCACCTCCGCGGGCCCTGCCGCCTGATCCTCGTCGGTGTCGGCGCCGCCGAGGTAGGCGTCGAGGACGGCCGGGTCGTTGCGGACCTCGTCCGGCGCGCCGGACGTCAGCGCACTCCCCTGGCTGAGCACGGTGATCCGGGAGCACAGGCCCATGACGAACTCCATGTTGTGCTCGACGACGACGATCGTCTTGCCGGCGCGGTTGAGATCGCCGATCCGGTCGGCGAGATGCCCGATGAGCGTGGGGTTGACCCCGCCGGCCGGCTCGTCAAGCAGCAGAACGTCCGGGTCGGCGACCAGCAGTGACGCCAGCTCCAGCAGCTTGCGCTGGCCGTAGGAGAGGTTGCCGGCGGGCTCGTGGGCCAGCCGGGTGATCCCGACGAAATCCAGCAGCTCCATCGCTCGGCGCTTCTCGGAGATGGAGCCGGCGAGGCGCAGAACCCCGCGGAACCACCCCTCCTGGCGCTGCGTCGCCACCAGCATGTTCTCCAGCACCGTCAAGCGGCCGAACAGCCGGGTCAGCTGGAAGGTCCGGCCGATCCCCAGCTTAAAGACGCGGTCCGGAGGCGCGTTGGTGATGTCGACGCCCTTGAAGACGACGCGGCCCTGCTGGATCCGCTCATACCCGGTGATGACGTTGAACAGGGTCGTCTTGCCGGAGCCGTTGGGCCCGATGAGACCGTTGATCGCCCCTTCGCGGACCTCCAGGTCACAGGCCGACAGCGCCTTGAGGCCGCCGTAGGCCTTGGAGACCCCGCTGACCTCGATCAGGTTGGTGCTCATCAGGCGGCTCCGGCCACGCCGCCGGTCACCGGCTCATCGCGGCCGTTGGCGTCTCGCTCGCCCGTGTAGGCGTGGACCGCCCGGGTGCGGCGCCGCTCCAGCAGGCTCGCGATGCCGGGCACGACGCCGCGAGGCAGGACGAGAATGACGACGAGGAACAGCACGCCGTAGGCGATCAGGTAGGTGGCGTTGCTGGAGAAGGTCTGGGTCAGATACTGCTGCAGGGACTCCAGGACGAGCGCGCCGAGCAGCGGGCCGACGATCGTGCCCAGCCCGCCGACGAATGCCATGAGCGCGACCGACAGGTCAAACAGCGGGTCAAAGGAGAAGTTGGGAAAGATCTGGCCGATGAAGTAGAAGTTCAGCCCGCCGACCATCCCCACCGGAATCGCCGAGAGGACAAACGCCGCCAGCTTGACCTGCCGCGTCCGGACGCCGAGTCCGCGGGCCCGGTCCTCGTCATCGCGGATGGCCAGCAGCTGCAGCCCGAAGCGCGAGCGGCGAACCATCCAGGACATGGTCACCGTCAGGATCAGGATGATCAGGCCGACGTAGTAGAAGGGCTGGTTGTAGTTGGCCGCCGAGAACGGGGCGAACGGCAGCGTGATCCCGGAGGTGCCGCCGGTGAACGGGAGGTTGAAGGCGGCCAGTTGGAAGATGAAGAAGATGGCGATCGTCACCACCACGAACGTGTGGCGGCGGGTGCGCAGCGCCACCAAACCGAACGGGATGGCGATCAGCCCGGCGACCACACCGCCGAAGGGCAGCAGCGCAAAGACCATCCACCCGCCCGCCACGTGCCAGTCCCGCGCGGCCATGGCGACCGCATAACCGCCACATCCGAAGAACACGGCATGTCCGAGGGCCAGGTAGCCGGAGTAGCCGCTGAACATGTTCCACGCGGTGGCGGAGACCATGAAGATGAGCACGAAGACGGCGATCGACGTCGTGCTGGGGTCGGTCACCCACAGGGGGAACACGGCAAAGATCGCCAGGGCCAGGAGCACACCGGCCACCTTGGGCAGGCGCCGGCCGGCGGGCGGCTGAAGCGGCGGGGCGGGGGCCCCGGCGGGGCCGACCTGGGCCACGCTCATTGCGCCCGCACCGCGGAGCGTCCGAACAGCCCCTGTGGGCGGACCGACAGAACGATGACGAGGGCGGCGAAGTACACCAGCGGCGCCCACGTCGGCGACCACCAGACCGCCACCACGTCGTTGATGACCAGCATGAAGACGGCGGCGGCCATCGCCCCTCCGATGCTGCCCATCCCGCCGAGGATGACGATGGCCAGCAGCCGGGAGATGAGGTCGTAGCCCGTGTTGGGGTTGAAGGCGTTGGTGGCGCCGAAGACCATGCCGCCGACCGCGGTCACGGCGACGCCGATCCCCACCGAAATGGTGCGCACCCGGTTGACGTCGACGCCGATCAGATCGGCGGCCGTGCGGTTCTGCAGCGACGCCCGCACCGCGCGGCCGAACTGGGTGCGGTACAGCAGGTAGTACAGCGCCGCCATCAACAGCACCGCCAGCACGAATCCGATCAGGTAGATGTACGGCAGGTAGAAGCCGAGGATGTGCACCGATGAGTTCACGTACGACGCCTGAAGCTGGACGTAGTCGACACCGAACAGGGCGGTCAGTACCCCTTCGATGACGATCGCCACCGCATAGGTGACGAGAATCGACATCTGCGTGCGGTCCTGGTCGCGGAGCCGGCGCATGAAGAAGAACTCCACGGCGACGCCGAGCAGGAACATGGCCGGCACCGTGATCAGCAGCCCAGGGAGCAGGCCGATCCCGGCGTGCACCGACAGCTCGAAGCTGAGGTACGCGCCGAGGATGACCATGACCCCCTGGGCGATGTTGATGATGTCCATGACGCCGAAGATGAGCGTCAGGCCGGCGGCCATCAGGGCATATACGCCGCCGGTGAGGATCCCGTCGACGATCGCCTGCAGGAGCTCAGAGAACGTCACCCGGCTAGCTCCCCCAGGCGGGCTTGGGGGTGATGGGCTTCACCGACCCCGGGGCCGACGCCGGCAGCGTCTGCACCAGGTTGCCGTTCTGCCACTGGAAGATCAGTGACTGTCCGATTGTGTTCTCGCCCTTGGCGTTGAATTTGGCCGGACCCAGCACGGTGTCGAATGTGGCGCCGCTGTGCAGGTAGGCGATCAGCTTGGAGTTGTCGAGGCTATGGGTTGCCTGGACCGCCTGGGCCATCACCTGGCCCACAGCGTACGCCTCGGCCACGTCGGCGTTGACGTCCGAGGGCGACCCTCCGTACTTGGCGATGTACTCCTTGACCATCTGCTGGCTGTCGGGCTTCTTGAAGCCGCCGAACCAGACGCCGGGGACGAAGATCCCGTTCTCGTTGCCCGTCCCCACGGCCTTGACGAACTGCGCGCCCTGGTCCGGGCCGGCCGTGGCCAAGAACAGCTTGGGGTTGTAGTGCTGCTGGATGAAGACATGGGTGAACGCCGACACGGTGGGGACGTCGACCGAGCCCAGGATGACCAGGTCCGGGTTGGCGGAGGCCACCTGGCCGGCAATGGCGGTGTAGTCGGTCACCTCCGCCGGGAAGACCTTCTGAAGCACGGTCTTGACCCCGGCGGCCTGCAGGATCTTCTGCGCGACGGGCAGCTGCGGCTGGGTGAACGGGTCGTTGACGGTCACGTAGGCGGCGGTCTTCGGCCGCTGGGCGGCCGGCAGCGACGCGACCCACTGCGCATAGCTCACAAGGTCGTTGATGATGGGGATCTGGACCGAGAAGACGTTGTGCAGGCCGGTGCCGAACACGGCCGGGCCGGCGCCGGCACCCTCGATGAAGGCGTATCCGTAGCGAGCGGCGACGCGGGCCGAGGGGACGGTCAGGAGCGTCGAGAACGGGCCGAAGACGAGCTGGTCCCGGTTGGACCCGATCAGCTTCTGGTAGTTGGTGACGACCTGCGAGGGGCTTGATGAGTCAGACAGGACGTCGAGCTTGACCTGACGGCCGAGCAGTCCCCCCTTTGCGTTCTGATCGGCGGCCCACAGCTGATAGCCCCGCTCAAACGCCTGCCCGTCGGCGGCGAAGTCTCCGGACAGCGACAGCGATGTTCCGATGGTGACCGGCGCACCGCCGTGGGACGCCGCGGAGGAGGAGCTTGTTCCCCCACCGTTGCCGCCACCACTATTCGACGAGCTGCCACATGCGGCGATCGCCGTCACCGACGCCACCGTCACCGCCGCGGCCACGCACCTGCGAAGGACCGTCATCTGGTCGTTCCCTCCTCTCTCTCCACGAATCGGCAGCCGGTCACGACCGCCGTTTCAATCGTTTGCAGACGCTACCTCGCGCCTGACGAGGTGTCAACGGCAATCGTGTGCAGAACGCGGTTTTCTAACCGAGGGTTAGCTCCTTGCCCTCCCTCTCCCCGCCGCGGGCTCGGCTCTTCCCCCGCCCCCCGGATCGCCTTCTCCCCCACCCCCGGATCGGCTTCTCCCCGGCCCCGCGGCTCGCCGATTTCCCCCGCCCCCCGGCCACCGGAGAGGCGCGGACGGGAAACGGCGGCGATGACGGGCGCGCTGGTGGCGGCGCTGATGACCGAGGAGCAGCTGGATCGTGCGAAATTCGGATTGGCGCTCACGGTTTCGTACAGATCAGACGCCGCGCGCCACTCCCGGACGAAATCCACAGCCGTCAACCTCGATCTCGCACAAAGTGGTTGCTGCCGGACCCGCGCCCTCTTGGACGCCGCCGTGGCGCGGCACCAGGCGGGACGGCCCACCGTGTTGCGGTGCCCGGATGGGACCGGCTGGTCAGGTGGGACCCAGTTCGATCCCGGCCGCTTGCGCCTGGACCGCGAGCAGCGCCGCGAAGTCATCGTCGCCATGCCCGGCGGCGACGGCGGCCTCGACCTCGTCGCGGACCGCGCGCGTGACCGGCAGCTCCACGTGGGCGGCCGCGGCGCTCTCCAGCCCCAGGTCCAGGTCCTTGCGCAACAGCCGAGCGGTGAACGTGGCCGTCCAGTCGAGGTCGACGAGGGCCGGGGTCTTGTAGGCGGAGAAGGCGGAGCCCATCGGGCTGTCGTTGATGAAGTCCAGGTACGCCCGCCGGCTGACCCCCCCGGCCTCCACAAGGAGCGAGGTCTCCACCAATGACTGGATGACGGCGCCCAGGAACAGGTTGTGCGCGATCTTGACCAGGCGGGCGCTGTCGGCGTCGCCCATGTAATGCGCGCCCCGGCCGAGGATCTCCAGGTACGGGCGCACGGTGGCCATGCCCGCCTCCGGACCGGACACGGCGAACAGCGCGCCGCCGCTGGCCACGTGCCGCCCGTTGCCGCTGATCGGGGCCGCCATGAGCGTGGCTCCGCGGGCCGCGGCGGCGGCCCGCACCTCGGCCGACGCCTCGGCGGAGATGGTGGAGCAATCGACGAGCAGGCGCGGCGCCGTCTGCGGGTCGCTGAGGACGCCGGAGGACGCATCGAGCATGACCGACGTGAAGTCGCCGGGGCCGGCCACGGTGGTGAAGACGATGTCGCGGTCAGCCAGGGCACGCGGGGCGTCGACGATCGCCGCCCCCAGTTCGGCCAACGGCTCGGCCTTGGACCGGGTGCGGTTGTAGACGGCGACGTCGCAGCCCGCCTCCAGAAGGCGTGTCGCCAGCGGCCGGCCCATCCGCCCCACGCCGATCCATCCGATACGGTGGCCGAGGTTGTTCTGAGCCACGTTCGCCTCCTGGTCCCCGACGGCGCCGTGGCCCGTCGGATTGACATTGCCTGACCGAGAACGTATTTTGCCGCCTACCTGCGAACGTTTGCAAGCCGGCCGTTTCCGCCGACGCGCCGGCACTGCCGGAGTGACGCCGAGACCGCCGACATGACTGAATCCGCCGCGAGCCGGGCTCTTGCCCCGGTGACCCTGCGGCAGGTGGCCGCTCACGCCGGCGTGCATCCGGCCACCGTCTCGCGCGCGCTGAACCCGGAGACCCAGCAGATGGTCAGCGCCGACACGCTCCAGCGCGTGCTGGCGGCGGCGCAGGAGCTCAACTACCGGACCAACACGATCGCACGCAGTCTGCGCACCCAGCGCTCGCTCACCGTGGGGGTGGTGATCCCGGACATCACGAACCCCCTGTTCCCGCGGATGCTGCGCGGCATCGACGACGCGCTGGAGCGCGTCCAGTACGCATCGCTGATCGCCTACACCGACGGCCGCGACGAGCGGCTGCTGGATCGCTTCGAGGTCCTGCGCCAGCGTGGGGTCGACGGGCTGATCGTCGCCACCGCGCGGCACGCCGACCGGGCGCTCGACAGCCTGGAGGCCAGCGGCGTGCCCGTCGTTCAGATCAACCGCCGCTCCCAGAACCGGGCGATCCCGTCGGTGACCGTCGACGACCGCCGCGGCGCCCAGATCGCAGTTGAGCACCTGGTGGAACTCGGCCATCGACGCATCGCTCACGTCGGCGGGCCCCAGAGCCACAGCACCGGCCGGGCCCGGGCCGCGGGCTTTCGCGCTGCGATGCGCCGCGCCGGCCTTGAGGTGCCGCCCGGCAGCGTGCAATCAGGCCGCGCGGTCACGATCGAGGAGGGGGCACGAGTGTGCGGAACCGTCCTCGCCGAACATCCAGACGTCACCGCGGTGGTCGCCGGCAATGACCTGATGGCCCTCGGCTGCTACGACGCCCTGCGTGCCGCCGACCTGAGGTGTCCGGCCGATGTCTCGGTGGTCGGCTTCAACGACATGACGTTCGCGGACCGGTTCGACCCACCCCTGACGACAATTCACTTCGACCATTACGAGATGGGTCACGCCGCCGCCGAGGTGCTGGTGCGCCGCCTGCGGTCGGCCAGCCCCGTCCCCGCGGCGGTACGGCTGGAGCTTGATACCCAGCTCGTCCTGCGAGCATCGACGGCGCCGCCGCGCTGAGCGAGTGCCGGCGGCCGGACCCTCGCCCAGCCCCAACCGCACCCTCGCCCGGCGTACACCGCCCCCGGGTTGCAATCGTTCGCAGAGGTCTGCAGAATCGACAGCGAGCCGACCCTGAGGAGAGCCATGCCACCGAGAACGTTCGTCCCCACCCCGGACCTTGACGAGTACGCCGAGCGCTTCAAGGACTACTTCACCTTTGAGCGCCGCGCCGACGGCGTCCTGCTGGTGCGGGGCCACACGCGGGGCGGCCCCATCCAGCTCAGCGTCGAGGACCACCGCGCCCTGGGACAGATGCTCAAGACGGTCGGCGCCGATCCCCAGAACGAGATCCTCATCCTGAGCGGCACCGGGGACGAGTTCATGATGGATACCGATGAGGACGGCTTCGCGCTGGAGGACGAGGACCTCGCCCACTGGGCCTACGAGTACGCCTACAAGGACGGCCGCATCAACGTCAGCGCGCTTGTGAACGACCTGGAGATCCCCACCATCGGGGTGCTCAACGGGCCCGGGTTCCACACCGAGATCTGCCTGATGTGCGACCTGACGATCTGCAGCGACGACGCTGTCCTGTTTGACCTGCACTACGACATCGGCTCGGTGCCGGGGGACGGCATCCACAGCTGCTTTCAGGAGCTGCTGGGGGTCAAGCGCGCCGCGTACGCGCTCCTCACGGGGGAGGCGATCGACGCCCGGCGCGCCCTCGAGTACGGGATGGTCAACGAGGTGGTGCCGCGAGCGCAGCTCATCGACTGCGCCTGGCAGTTGGCCGACCACATCATGAGTCAGCCGCGGACCATCCGCCGCCTGACGACGCAGATCGTTCGGCGCCCGTGGCGTCAGCGGATCACCGACAACCTCGACGGCGGCTTCGGTATTCAGATGTTCGGCCACGTCGCCCAGAAGGCCAGCGTCCACGGCGAGAGCTACGTCCGCGGCACCGTCGACTACGTGCGCCAGGGGCGTCGCAACAACTTCGACTGACCCGGTCGCCGGCGATGCCCGACTCCACCACGGCGCAGCTGCGGGAACTGGCCACCCGGATCAGGCTCGACGCGCTGGACATGGTCTCGATCCAGGGCTTCGGCTACCTGGGTCAGGCGCTGTCAGCCGCAGAGCAGTTCGCCGTTCTGTTCGGCGACGTCCTGCGCCACGGCCGTGATCGCTTCGTCCTCTCCCCGGGTCATTACGCGGTCGCCTTCTACGCCGCGGCGGCCGAGGTGGGGCTGCTGGACCGGGGGGCCCTGGCCGCCTACGGGACCGATGGCGCGCTGCTTGAGGCCATCTCCACGGAGCGGACGCCCGGGCTCGACCTCACCTGCGGATCGCTGGGCCAGGGACTTTCCGGAGCGATTGGGCTGGCGCTGGGCGACCGCCTCGCGGGCGAGGATCGCCGGACGTACGCCTTCCTGTCTGACGGCGAGCTGGAGGAGGGGCAGGTCTGGGAGGCCGCCATGTTCGCCGCCCATCATGCCCTCGGCGGGCTGACCGTCCTGCTCGACGCCAACGGCTCCCAGGTCGACGGGCCGATCACGACGGTGACGACGATCGAGCCCGTCGCCGACAAGTGGCGGGCGTTCTCCTGGCACGTCCAGGAGGTCGACGGCCATGACATCGATGCCCTGCGCGATGCCTGCGCCGCGGCGGCCGCGGAGCCCCGTCCGTCGATGATCATCGCTCGCACTGACATCCGGGGACGCCTGCAGTCGGTTCCCTCGACGGCCGACGGGCACTTCCTCAAGCTCGACGCCGATCTGGAGCGGGCCCTGCGGATCGAGCTGCAGGAGATCGCGGAGGCGCTCGGTGCATCGTGACCCTCCGTACGAGACGGCGCTCAAGCCCTTCGGTCGCGCCCTCGTGGAGGTGGCGCGTGGGCGGCCGGACATCGTCTGCCTTGGCGCTGACCTGACGCGTCAGACGGAGACCGACCTGTTCCGGGAGACGATCCCCGCGCGCTTCTTCAACGCCGGAATGGCCGAGGCCAACGCCATTGGGATCGCCGGGGGTCTGGCCCGCGCCGGACACACGGTGTTCTTCGCCACGTTCGGCGTGTTCGCCACGCGCCGGTGCCTGGACCAGATCGCCATGGCGGTCGCGTACCCGGCGCTCAACGTGAAGGTCGTCGGCTTCATGCCGGGCCTGTCGAGCCCCGGCGGCCCCAGCCATCAGGCAATCGAGGACGTCGCCCTGATGCGGGCGCTGCCGAACATGACGGTCATCGACGTGGCTGACGCCACCGAGACGCTTCAGGCGGTGCCGGCGATCGCCGACCACCCCGGACCCGTCTACCTGCGTCTCAAGCGCGGGGAGATCCCCATCATCTTCGACGACGACCATGACTTCTCGCTCGCCCGCGCCCAGGTGCTGGTGGCGCCCGGCGACGCGGTTCTGATCGCGTCCGGCATGATGGTGGCGGCGGCCCTCGCCGCCGCCCGGACCCTCCGCCGGCACGGCGCGGAGGTCGGCGTCCTCAACGTCCCGGTGCTCAAGCCGCTCGACACGGCCACCATCCTGGAGGCCTGTGCGGCAGCCGGAACGGTGATCACCGCGGAGAATCACTCGGTCATCGGCGGCCTCGGCTCGGCCGTCGCTGAGGCGCTTGCCGGGAGCGGAGCGTCCCCCCGCCTCGTTCGCCTCGGCATCCAGGACCGCTTCGCTGAGCCCGGCAGCCGGGCGTATCTGTTCTCTCGCTACGGCCTGTCGGTGCGGCGGATCGTGGAGGAGGCGTGGCGGGCGCTGGGGCGAACGGACCCCCCGCCGGTAAGCGACGAGCTCGATGCCGCCGACGGCACGTACGCGCCGGTCTGACCTGCGCGGGACGCCCGGGGCGCGACCGGGCGGCGGTGATGCGCCGCCCATGTGACGCCGGTGATCAGCTGACGAGCTGAGCGACCTTTTCGCGGTGCTCGGAGCCATGCTCAGGCTCCAGGAAGTACATGGCGCCGGCTCCGATGACGATCCCCGCGGCGACCCCGGGGCCCGTGCGCTTGGGCTTGGACGGTTCGGCGAGTCCGAGCTCGTACGCGGCGCGCGGCGCCGTGACCGCAAGTGTCTCGCCCAGGATGCGTGAGGCCCGGACGATCTGCTGCGGGCGCTTCGCCGCGGCCTTGGCCACCTTGAACCCCGCCTTTCCCTTTGTCTTCTTGCCGAGCATCGGGCTCCTTTCTCTTCCGCGCTTCCGGCCAGGCCCGATCGGTGGTTACGTGCTGTCAATCGTCCTTGACGTGGGACTTGTGGTGGCCGCCTTCCGGATCCTGAGCGAGCGTGATCTCAGTTTCCGCGATGTGCTTCCGGGAGGCATCCTCGTCGGCGTCGCGTTCTGGATCCTGCAGGAGGTCTCGGCGTTCATCATCTCGCGGCATCTCAAGAGCGCACAGTCCACCTACGGTCACTTCGCCACTGTCACCACCATCCTGTGGTGGTTCTATCTGCAGTCGATCATCACGCTCCTGGGTGCACAGCTCAACGTGGTGCTCAAGGAGCGGCTGCACCCGCGATCGCTCGCCGGTCGCCGCCACACCCCGCTCGGTGAGCATCGCTGTCCCCGCGACGGTCAGGTCCTGCACCAGGATCTCCCCGCGTC